>NZ_JBFADP010000070.1:0-39267 GCF_040641415.1 Streptomyces sp. NPDC020875
TATCGACATGGCCGACCACGACGGAGGTGCCGCGCTCACCGGGCGACACCGACCCGGTGTACCAGCCCGCCGGCCGGGCGCCGTCCGTGCCCGTACCCCTACGCGCCGAAGCGGGGGACGGAAGCCCCTTACATACCGGCGGTACGCGATCTACGCTGATCGCGCCCGGCCGGGGGTCACCCGGCAGATGAAGAAGTGCCTGCTCAGCGGCGTCAGTGCGGCCGCCGCGGGCCCGGAGGACGTCTTGAGCGACACACAGACCACGATCGACAACCGCCCTGCCTCGGTGGCGATGCTCTTCACCGAGCGGGTCGCCGCGACGCCGGACGGCGAGGCGTTCCGCTATCCGGTGCTCACCCCGGCCGGGGCGGACGACGTGCCGTCGCCGACCACCCCCGGCGCCGACGCGGGCGCGGAGCCGGAGGGACCGGCGGACGGGTCGGCGACTGGTCTGCCGGACGGCGCGCAGGACGGCCCGCCGAAGGGTCTGCCGGACGATCTCGCGCCCGGCTGGAAGTCGCTCACCTGGGCCGAGACCGCCGAACGGGTCTACGCCGTCGCCGCCGGACTGATCGGCCTCGGGATCGACCCCGAGGACCGGGTCGCCCTGATGGCCGCCACCCGGATCGAGTGGATCCTGGCCGATCTGGGCGTGATGTGCGCGGGCGGCGCCACGACCACGATCTACCCCACCACCAACGCCGAGGAATCGGCGTTCATCCTCACCGACTCCGGCAGCCGGATCCTGATAGCCGAGGACGCCGAACAGCTCGCCAAGGCCGTGGAGCGCCGGGCCGAGCTGCCCGAGCTGCGCCATGTCGTGGTGATCGACCCCGCCGGTGCCGAGACCGGGACCGACGGATTCGTCGTCACCCTGGCCGAGCTGGAGACCCGGGGCCGCGCGCTGCTGGCCGAGCGCCCCACGGCCGTCGAGGAGCGGATCGCCGCGATCACCCCCGGTCAGCTGGCGACCCTGATCTACACCTCCGGGACCACCGGCCGCCCCAAGGGCGTCCGGTTGCCGCACGACAACTGGTCGTACATGGCGAAGGCGATCGCCGGGACCGGTCAGATCAACAAGGACGACATCCAGTACCTGTGGCTGCCGCTGGCCCATGTCTTCGGCAAGGCGCTGATCTCCGGTCAGATCGAGGTCGGCCATGTCACCGCCGTCGACGGCCGCCACGACAAGATCGTGGAGAATCTGCCGGTCATCCGGCCGACCTATATGGCGGCCGTGCCCCGGATCTTCGAGAAGGTCTACAACGGGGTGGCCGCCAAGGCCCGCGCGGGCGGCGCCGCGAAGTACAAGGTCTTCCGCTGGGCCGCCGAGGTCGCCCGCGAACACGCCCGGATCACCCAGGACAACTTCCGCCGCACCGGTTCGGCCACCGCGCCCTTCGGGCTCCGCTCCCAGCACCGGCTCGCCGACAAGCTGGTCTACGCCAAGCTGCGGGAGGCGTTCGGGGGACGGCTGAGGGTTGCCGTCTCCGGCTCCGCCGCGCTCTCCCCGGAGATCGGCTACTTCTTCGCGGGCGCGGGCATCCACATCCTGGAGGGGTACGGCCTCACCGAGTCCAGCGCCGTCAACTTCGTCAACCGGTACGGCTCCTACCGCACCGGCACCGTCGGCAAGCCGCTGCCCGGCCTGGAGGTACGGATCGCCGACGACGGCGAGATCCTGCTCCGCGGCCCCGCCGTCATGGAGGGCTACCACGGGCAGCCCGAGCAGACCGCCGAGGTGCTGGAGGAGGACGGCTGGCTGCGCACCGGTGACCTGGGCGAACTCTCCGCCGACGGCTATCTCACCATCACCGACCGCAAGAAGGACCTGATCAAGACCTCCGGCGGCAAGTACATCGCGCCGACCGAGGTGGAGATCCAGTTCAAGGCGATCTGCCCGTACGTCTCGAACATCGTGGTGATCGGCGCCGACCGCAACTACTGCACGGCCCTGATCGCCCTCGACGAGCCCGCGATCCTCGGCTGGGCCGAGGAGAACGGGCTCGCGGGCCGGAGCTACCAGCAGCTGATCGGCGCCGCCGAGACCCGGGAGCTGATCGCCGGATACGTGGAGCGGCTCAACGAGGGCCTCCAGCGCTGGCAGACCGTGAAGAAGTTCCGGCTGCTGCCCCGCGACCTCGACGTCGAGCACGGCGACCTGACCCCGAGCATGAAGCTGAAGCGCCCCGCCGTCGAGCGGGAGTTCCAGCACCTGGTCGAGGAGATGTACGCGGGCCAGCGCGAGGCGTGACGACACCGGGCCCGGGGCTTCCCCGGGCCCGGCCCGCAACCCCGTCCGCAGGGCCTTCGTCGCAGGTCGGAGCCGGTCCAGCCGGAGCCGAGGGGCCGGGCGCCGAGTGGTTGTCCACAGGGCGCCGCGGCCACCGCGGAAGTACCGGACAATGGGCGTATGCCTTCCGTACTGCCCGACGGCGTGCCCGTGCCCGACGACGGGTCGCTCCCCGCCTCCGCGCTCGACGGGGCCGCCGAGCGGCCCCTCGCCTTCTATCTCCACGTGCCGTACTGCGCGACCCGCTGCGGCTACTGCGACTTCAACACCTACACGGCGACCGAGCTGCGCGGCTCGGGCGGCGTGCTGGCGTCCCGGGACAACTACGCGGAGATGGTGGCCGAGGAGATACGGCTGGCCCGCAAGGTCCTCGGCGACGATCCGCGCCCGGTGCGGACCGTGTTCGTCGGCGGCGGTACGCCCACCCTGCTCGCCGCCGCCGATCTGGTCGCGATGCTCGACACGGTACGGAGCGAGTTCGGCTTCGCGGACGGCGCCGAGATCACCACGGAGGCCAATCCGGACTCCGTCGACCCCGCCTATCTGGCCGAGCTGCGGGCCGGCGGCTTCAACCGGATCTCCTTCGGCATGCAAAGCGCCCGGCAGCACGTCCTGCGGGTACTGGACCGCAGCCACACCCCCGGCCGCCCCGAGGCGTGTGTGGCCGAGGCCCGCGCCGCCGGATTCGACCATGTGAACCTCGACCTGATCTACGGCACCCCCGGCGAGTCCGACGACGACTGGCGGGCGTCCCTGGAGGCGGCCCTCGGAGCCGGACCCGACCATGTGTCGGCGTACGCCCTGATCGTGGAGGAGGGCACCCGGCTGGCGAGCCGGATCCGGCGCGGCGAGGTGCCGATGACGGACGACGACGTGCACGCCGACCGCTATCTGATCGCCGACGAGATGTTCGCCTCGGCGGGCTTCGACTGGTACGAGGTGTCGAACTGGGCCACCTCCGACGCGGCCCGCTGCCTCCACAACGAGTTGTACTGGCGGGGCGCCGACTGGTGGGGCGCGGGCCCCGGGGCGCACAGCCACGTCGGCGGGGTCCGCTGGTGGAACGTGAAGCATCCGGGGGCGTACGCGGCGGCGCTCGCCGAGGGCCGCTCGCCGGGCGCGGGCCGGGAACTGCTCACCCCGGAGGACCGCCGGGTCGAGCGGATCCTGCTCGAACTCCGGCTCCGCGACGGCGTCCCGCTCGACCTGCTGCGCCCGGCGGGCCTGCGCGCTGCCGCACAGGCCCTGACGGACGGCCTGCTGGAGCCCGCGCCCTACGAGGAGGGCCGTGCGGTACTGACCCTGCGGGGCCGGCTGCTGGCGGACGGGGTCGTCCGCGACCTGGTCGACTGACCCCGGCCGCGCCCGGAGAGGTACCGGAGCGGAAACGGTCCGGACGGCAGCGATCTGTTCGCCGCGGGCCCCGTCTGGGATGCTGAGGGCCGGGCTCGACAGGGGGCGGACGGTGTATACGGAACCTATGGCGCGAGCCGTGGTGGAACCGGCGGTACTCGAGCTGATACGGCGCTACCCCCGTGGCGCGCCGTTCTCCACCACGGTCACCTTCGGCGGGGACGACTTCACCATGTGCGCCCATGTACGGGCGCAGCGGGCGGCACCCGGGCAGGTGAGGATCGCACTGGCCTGTTGGGTCGTCAACACGGACGCCGCACGCTATTTCGGTGACAACCCGCCCGCCGGGGAGGAGAGACGCCTGCCGCCGGAAGGCACGGCGGAGTGGGACGAGGAACTGACCAGCCGGGTGATCGGCCACCTTGCGGCTCGTATGAACGCTCTCGCCGCCGCCCGGCCGACCGCCGACGAGCACCTCACCATCACCGTGCCCCTCGTCCTGACGTAGTCCGGCACAACGCCCCGGGGCCCGGCCGGGACCGCGCGCTCAGATGACCGGAGCCGGCCCGGCCGGGCCGACTCCCCGGGTCACTCCGGGGGTGCCGTGACGAAGTCGATCAGTTCCTCGACCCGGCCCAGCAGCTCCGGCTCCAGGTCCTTGTAGGAGTGGACCCGGGAGAGGATGTGGCGCCAGGCGGCGCCCGTGTCCGGCGGCCAGCCGAGGGCCCGGCACACACCCGTCTTCCAGTCCTGGCCGCGCGGGACCTCGGGCCAGGCCCGGATGCCCACCGACGACGGTTTCACCGCGCCCCAGACGTCGATATACGGATGCCCCGCCACCAGCACATGCGGATCCGTCACGGACGCCGCGATCCGGGACTCCTTCGAACCCGGCACGAGATGGTCGACCAGCACGCCCAGCCGGGCGTCCGGCCCGGGGGCGAACTCCGCGACGATCGCGGGCAGATCGTCGATACCCGCCAGATACTCCACGACCACCCCCTCGATCCGCAGATCGTCCCCCCACACCCGCTCCACCAGCTCGGCGTCGTGCCTGCCCTCCACATAGATCCGGCCCGCCCGCGCCACCCGGGCCCGCGCCCCGGGCACGGCCACCGATCCCGACGCCGTACGCGCCGGGCGGGCCGCGGCCCCCGCCGCCGGGCGCACCAGCGTCACCACCCGCCCCTCCAGCAGAAACCCCCGGGGCGCCAGCGGGAACACCCGGTGCTTGCCGAACCGGTCCTCCAGCGTCACCGTCCCCGCCTCGCACGCCACCACCGCCCCGCAGAAACCCGTGGCGACCTCCTCCACCACCAGATCGGGGTCCGAGGGGTCGGCGGGCACCTCGGGAACCGGTGCCGACTTCTTCCACGGCGGGGTCAGATCAGGGCTGTAGCTGCGCATTCGCCGACGCTACGACACCCCGAACCGGTCCGCCAGCACAGCGCGCTGGGCCCGGACGAACCCGGCGTCCACCACGGCCCCGTGCCCCGGTACGTAGACCGCGTCCGGCCCGCCCAGGGCCAGCAGCCGGTCCAGCGCGGTGGGCCAGCGGGCCCCCACCGCGTCCGGGCCCGCCTGCGGCTCGCCGGACTCCTCCACCAGGTCACCGCAGAACACCACATCCGGCTCGCCGCGGCCGCCCGGGACCAGGGCCGCCAGATCGTGCCCCGTATGCGCCGGGCCCAGCTCCACCAGCACCACCCGCCGCCCGCCGAGATCCACCACCAGCTCACCCGCGACGGCGTGCTCCGGCGCCACCAGCGCCCGCGCCGACCGGGCGGCCTCCTCCTCGTCCACCCCGAACCGCACCGCGTCCGCCCGCAGCGCCTCCCGCCCCTCCCCGCTCAGCAGCGCCGCCACCCCGGCCGCCCCGAAGACCTCGGCCCCCGGGAACGCCGCCGTCCCCAGCACATGGTCGAAGTGCGGATGGCTCAGGGCGATATGCGTCACCGGGCGCCCGCCCAGCAGCGCCTCGGCCCGGGCCCGCAGCTCCTCGCCCTCCGCCAGGGTCGACCCCGTGTCGTACAGCAGGGCGCCGTTCCGCCCGGCGACCAGCCCGCAGGTCGCGTCCCACCCGGGCAGTCTGCGCCGCCCGACCCCGTGGGCCAGCCGCTCCCAGCCGTAGGCTTCCCACGCGATGTCCCGCCCGATGTCTCCGCCGGTGTCTCCGCCGAAGTCGTCGTCGATGTTCCTGTCGATGCCGCCGCCGAAGTTCATACCGGGACGCTATCGCCACGATCGCGGGCGAAGCGGGCGGCGGGGACGCGGTACCGTGGTCGGTCACCTTGCTCCGGCCGTACCGGGCGGCCGTACACTGGCACGAAGGAAACCTGGCACTCGGACACATGGAGTGCCAGGCGGGTCACCGGGGAACATTTCACGGACAGGCAAGACGGAGAGCGGCCCGTGCCGCCGCTCCGGGCAGGCGGACGACGCAGTTGGAGGTGGGCGCGATGCTCAGCGAACGCAGACTGGAAGTGTTGCGCGCCATCGTCCAGGACTATGTCGGCACCGAGGAGCCGGTCGGTTCCAAGGCGCTCACCGAGCGTCATCAGCTCGGGGTGTCACCCGCCACTGTCCGCAACGACATGGCGGTGCTGGAGGAGGAGGGGTTCATCGCCCAGCCCCACACCAGCGCCGGCCGTATCCCCACCGACAAGGGGTACCGCCTCTTCGTCGACCGGCTCGCCGGGGTGAAGCCGCTCTCCGCGGCCGAGCGGCGGGCCATCCAGAGCTTCCTCGACGGCGCCGTCGACCTCGACGACGTCGTCGGCCGTACGGTACGGCTGCTGGCGCAGCTGACCCGCCAGGTCGCGATCGTCCAGTACCCGTCGCTGACCCGGTCCACGGTCCGCCATGTCGAGCTGCTGTCGCTGGCCCCGGCCCGGCTGATGCTGGTACTGATCACCGACACCGGCCGGGTCGAGCAGCGCATGATCGACTGCCCGGCGCCGTTCGGCGAGACGTCCCTGGCCGATCTGCGGGCCCGGCTCAACAGCCGGGTCGTGGGCCGCCGGTTCACCGATGTGCCCCGGCTCGTCCAGGACCTTCCGGACTCGTTCGACGAGCCGGAGGACCGGGGCACGGTCACCACCGTGCTCTCCACCCTCCTCGAAACCCTCGTCGAGGAGACCGAGGAGCGGCTGATGATCGGCGGCACCGCCAATCTCACCCGCTTCGGACACGATTTCCCGCTGACCATCCGGCCCGTGCTGGAGGCTCTGGAGGAGCATGTGGTGCTCCTCAAGCTGATGGGCGAGGTCAAGGAGTCCGGCGGGATGGGTGTGACCGTCCGAATCGGTCACGAGAACGCCCATGAGGGCCTCAACGCGACGTCCGTCGTCACCGTCGGCTACGGTTCCGGCGACGAGGCGGTTGCGAAACTCGGCGTGGTCGGACCGACCCGCATGGACTACCCCGGAACGATGGGAGCGGTACGCGCAGTGGCACGTTACGTCGGACAGATCCTGGCGGAGTCGTAAGTGGCCACGGACTACTACGCCGTACTCGGCGTACGCCGCGACGCGTCCCAGGACGAGATCAAGAAGGCGTTCCGCAGGCTCGCCAGGGAACTCCATCCGGATGTGAATCCGGATCCGAAGACGCAGGAGCGGTTCAAGGAGATCAACGCCGCCTACGAGGTGTTGTCGGACCCGCAGAAGAAGCAGGTCTACGACCTCGGCGGCGACCCGCTGTCCCAGTCGGGCGGCGGCGGGGCCGGTGGGTTCGGCGCGGGCGGCTTCGGCAACTTCTCGGACATCATGGACGCCTTCTTCGGTACGGCGTCCCAGCGCGGCCCGCGTTCGCGCACCCGGCGCGGCCAGGACGCGATGATCCGGCTGGAGATCGATCTGAACGAGGCGGCGTTCGGTACGACCAAGGAGATCCAGGTCGACACCGCCGTCGTCTGCACCACCTGCTCCGGTGAGGGCGCCGCGCCCGGCACCTCGGCGCAGACCTGCGACATGTGCCGCGGCCGCGGTGAGGTCTCCCAGGTCACCCGCTCCTTCCTGGGCCAGGTCATGACCTCCCGCCCCTGCCCCCAGTGCCAGGGCTTCGGCACGGTCGTGCCCACGCCCTGCCCGGAGTGCGCGGGCGACGGCCGGGTCCGCTCCCGGCGCACCCTGACGGTGAAGATCCCCGCCGGTGTCGACAACGGCACCCGGATCCAGCTCGCGGGCGAGGGCGAGGTCGGCCCCGGTGGCGGCCCCGCCGGAGACCTGTACGTCGAGATCCACGAGCTGCCGCACGCGGTGTTCCAGCGCCGGGGCGACGATCTGCACTGCACGGTCACCATCCCGATGACCGCGGGCTCCCTGGGTACCAAGGTGCCGCTGGAGACGCTCGACGGCATGGAGGAGGTCGACATCCGGCCCGGTACCCAGTCCGGCCAGTCGATCCCGCTGCACGGGCGCGGAGTGACCCATCTGCGCGGCGGCGGCCGGGGCGATCTGATCGTCCATGTCGAGGTGACCACCCCGACCAAGCTCGACCCCGAGCAGGAGCGGCTGCTGCGCGAACTGGCCAAGCTGCGTGGCGAGGAGCGGCCCCTGGGCCAGTTCCAGCCCGGCCAGCAGGGGCTGTTCTCCCGGCTGAAGGACGCCTTCAACGGCCGCTGAGCACTCGCAGTCCGGGCCGTGGTCCGGACCGTCTTTCGGACGCGAGCCCCCGGCCCCAGGGCCGGGGGCCCGTTTCGTCACGGACGTGCACAGGTGGCACGATGCTTCCATGTCCTCCCCGCCCCCCGCGCCCTCCTTCCTGTCCGAACTGTCCCGGTTCCCCGTGCTGGCGGCCCCCATGGCCGGCGGGGCGTCCAACCCCCGGCTGGCCGCCGCCGTCTCCGAAGCGGGCGGCCTCGGCTTCCTCGCCGCCGGATACAAGACGACCGACGGGATGTACCAGGAGATCAAGCAGATCAGGGGAGCGACCGGACGGCCCTTCGGGGTGAATCTCTTCATGCCGCAGCCCCGGACCTCGGACCCGAGCGCCGTCGAGGTCTACCGGCAGCAACTCGCGGGCGAGGCGGGCTGGTACGAGACCCCGCTCGGCGACCCCGAGTCCGGCCGGGACGACGGCTACGAGGCCAAGCTGGCCATCCTGCGGGACGACCCGGTCCCCGTCGTCTCCTTCACCTTCGGCTGCCCCGCCCCCGACGTCCTGGCGTCCTTCGCCCGGGCCGGGACGTACACCGTCGTCACCGTCACCACCCCCGAGGAGGCACAGGCCGCCGCGTGGGCGGGCGCCGACGCGCTCTGCGTCCAGGGCGTCGAGGCGGGCGGCCACCAGGGCACCCACCGCGACGACCCCGCCAACGACGGCACCGGCATCGGACTGCTGGCCCTGCTCGGACTGGTCCGGGCCACCGTCGACCTGCCCCTGATCGCCACCGGCGGACTGATGCGGGGCGACCAGATCGCGGCGGTACTGGCGGCCGGGGCGAGCGCCGCGCAACTCGGCACGGCCTTCCTGGTCTGCCCCGAGTCCGGCGCCAACCCGCTCCACAAGCAGGCCATGACCAATCCCCTCTTCACCCGGACGGAACTCACCCGCGCCTTCACCGGCCGCCCCGCCCGCGGCCTCGCGAACCGCTTCCTGCGCGAACACGGGCCGTACGCCCCCGCCGCCTACCCGGAGGTGCACCACCTCACCTCCGGGCTCCGCAAGGCCGCCGCCGCCTCCGGCGACCCCCAGGGCATGGCCCTGTGGGCCGGACAAGGCCACCGGCTCGCCCGCGAACTGCCCGCCGCCGACCTGGTGGCCACCCTGGTCGCCGAATGGCGCGAGGCCGCCGCCGCGGCCGGTGCCGACACCGCCGGAGCCGTAGCGGACCAGGAGGGCACCCGATGACCGCGCCCGTCTTCGTCGTCGACACCCTCGACGGCACCGCCCCCGGCTCCGTCCTCACCCTCGACGGACCCGAGGGCCGCCACGCCGTCTCCGTCAAACGGCTCCGCGCCGGTGAGGACGTCGTCCTCACCGACGGCCGGGGCCGGGGCGCCGCGGGCCGCGTCCTGCGGACCGAGGGCAAGGACGTGCTCGTGGTGGAGACCGTCGACTGCCCGGAGGAGCCGGAGCCCTCGCCCCGGATCACCGTCGTCCAGGCCCTGCCCAAGGGCGACCGGGGCGAACTCGCCGTGGAGACCATGACGGAGACCGGTGTCGACGCGATCGTCCCCTGGTCCGCCGCCCGCTGCGTCACCCAGTGGCGCGGCGACCGGGGCGCCAAGTCCCTGGCGAAATGGCGTGCCACGGCCCGGGAGGCGGGCAAGCAGTCCCGCCGGCTGCGCTTCCCCGAGGTCGCCGAAGCCGCCACCACCCGCCAGGTCGCCGAACTCCTGGCCGCCGCCGACTTCGCCGCCGTCCTCCACGAGGAGGGCTCCGTTCCGCTCGCCACGGCCCCACTCCCGGCCCGGGGCTCCGTCGTGGTCGTCGTCGGCCCGGAGGGCGGGGTGTCCCCGGAGGAGATCGCCGCCTTCGAGACCGCCGGAGCGCGTCCGTACCGGCTGGGAAACACCGTGCTGCGCACCTCGACGGCGGGTACGGCGGCGACCGCGCTCCTCCTGACCCGTACCGGCCGCTGGTCCTGACCGCCCGACCGCCCGACCGCCCGACCGCCCGACCGCCCGGCCGCTGGACCGGACGGCGCCCCATTTCCCTTTTGTTGATCCGAACGGGTGACGTATGGCCGTATGCGGACTGTTGCCGCGGCCCCGGCGGTGCCACCCTTCCGTGCATGCGCGACAGCACGGGCGACGGCGGTACGGGGACGGCCGCGCGGCGGCGGACGACGGTGGCCGGGATGGTGGTGGCCGTCGTCGTGATCGGGGCCACGGCCTGCGAACCCGGCGGGGAACGGACCCTCTCGGCCGCCTCCGTGGCCAGGACCACCGAGCACACCGTCCAGAACACCCTGGAACGGATCGGCTTCGACGTCCGGCGGATCGGCTGTACGGCGACCGTGCCCGGTGAGGGCGGCCGGGCCAAGCCGGCCGACGGCGACGGCGCGGCGACGGTCGCCTGCGAGGGGCGGACCCGCGACGAACGCCCGATCGCCGTCAAGGGGAAGGTGACGGACGAGACGCCGGGGCTCTGCGTACGGGGCGACCTCGACGCCCGGGTCGACGGCGAACTGGTCTTCGAGGCCCGGTACCTGGGCCGGTGCGACAAGGGCAGGACCCGGGCCCCCGCGGTCCGGGAGACCGACCAGCGGACCCGGCCCGCGCCCACCCGGACCAGGACCCGTACGGAGGAACGGACCGAGACCCGGACACGGACCCGGACCGTGACCGAGACGAAGACGGCGACGGCGACCGTGACGGCGACGGTCACCGTCACGGCGACCCGGACCGCCACCCCCAAGGACTGACCCGGCACCCCGGCACCCCGGCACCGGAACCCCGCCCACCGATCACGGTCGATACCATGTACGGGTCGGCGACCGGAACGCCGAGATCATCGACCAGAGGAGCCCGGGCATGGCGGGAGAACCGCAGGCCGACTGCCTGTTCTGCAAGATCGTGGCGGGGGAGGTGCCCGCGACCGTCGTCCGGGAGACCGAACACGTCGTCGCCTTCCGCGACATCAACCCGCAGGCGCCCACCCACGTCCTGGTGATCCCCAAGGCGCACTACCCCGACGCCGCGTCCCTCGCCGCCGCCGCGCCCGAACTGGCCGCCGCGGTACTCGCCGAGGCCGGACAGGTCGCCGCCGACGAGAGCGCCGAGGCGTACCGGATCGTCTTCAACACCGGCTCCGGCGCCGGACAGACCGTCTTCCACGCCCATGCCCATCTGCTCGCCGGGCGCGGCCTCGCCTGGCCCCCCGGATAGCGGCCGGAACACCCCACCGCGAACCCCGCGAAACCGGCGGACGGCGCGGACGAACAGCAGGCAGAACGGGACAGGCAGGTCAGCATTGTGTCCGTACGTGAACTCGTGGTCCTCGGCACGGCGAGCCAGGTCCCCACCAGACACCGCAACCACAACGGCTATCTGCTCCGATGGGACGCCGACGGCCTGCTGTTCGACCCCGGCGAGGGCACCCAGCGCCAGATGCTGCGCGCCGGGGTCGCCGCCCACGACCTCAACCGGATCTGCGTCACCCACTTCCACGGCGACCACTCGCTCGGCCTCGCCGGAGTGATCCAGCGGATCAACCTCGACCGGGTCCCGCACGAGATCACCGCCCACTACCCGGCGAGCGGGCAGCGCTTCTTCGAACGGCTGCGGTACGCCACCGCCTACCGCGAGACCGTCTCCCTCACCGAGGGGCCCGTCGCCGCCGACGGCGTCATCGCCCGTACGCCCGCGTACACCCTCGAAGCCCGGCGGCTCTCCCACCCCGTCGAATCCTTCGGCTACCGCCTGACCGAACCCGACGGCCGCCGGATGCTGCCCGAGCGGCTCGCCGCGCACGGCATCGCCGGACCCGACGTCGGACGCCTCCAGAAGGAGGGCGCCGTCGGCGGCGTCACCCTCGCCGACGTCAGCGAGGAACGCCGGGGCCAGCGCTTCGCGTTCATCATGGACACCCGGCTCTGTGACGGCGTCCACGCCCTCGCCGAGGGCTGCGATCTGCTCGTCATCGAGTCCACCTTCCTCGACCAGGACGAACGGCTCGCCGTCGACCACGGCCACCTCACCGCGGGACAGGCCGCCCGGGTCGCCCGGGACGCGGGCGTACGGCATCTGGTGCTCACCCACTTCTCCCAGCGGTACGCCGACGCCGACGAGTTCGAACGACAGGCCAGGGCCGCCGGATACGACGGCGAACTCACCGTCGCCAAGGACCTCATGAGGATCCCCGTACCCAAACGCGCCTCCTGACCCCGCCAGCACCACCCGCACCATCCGCAAGCACCCCCGGAAAGACCTCACCGTGCCGCTCCCCAAAGCCGAACTCCACCTCCACATCGAAGGCACCCTCGAACCCGGACTCGCCTTCGCCCTCGCCGCCCGCAACGGCCTGACCCTGCCCTACGCGGACACCGGGGAACTGCGCCGCGCCTACCTCTTCCAGGACCTCCAGTCCTTCCTCGACCTGTACTACGAACTGATGGCGGTACTGCGCACCGAGGACGACTTCGCCGAACTCGCCGACGCCTACCTCGCCCGCGCCGCCGCCCAGGGCGTCCGGCACGCCGAGATCTTCTTCGACCCCCAGGCGCACACCGCCCGCGGCGTACCCCTGGCCACCGTCGTCGCCGGGCTGACCCGCGCGCTGGACGCCGCGCCCGAGCGCCACGGCGTCTCCACCCGGCTGATCATGTGCTTCCTCCGGGACCTCTCCGCCGAGTCCGCGATGGAGACCCTGGAGGCCGCCCGGCCCCATCTGGACCGGATCACCGCCGTCGGCCTCGACTCGGCGGAGGCGGGCCATCCGCCCGCCAAGTTCAAGGAGGTCTACGAGGCCGCGGCGGCGCTCGGACTCCGCCGGGTCGCGCACGCGGGCGAGGAGGGCCCGCCGTCGTACATCCGCGAGGCCCTGGACGTCCTCGGCGTCGAGCGGATCGACCACGGACTCCGCTGCCTGGAGGACACCGAACTCGTCGACCGGCTGGTCCGGGAACGGACCCCCCTGACGCTCTGCCCCCTCTCCAACGTCCGGCTCCGGGCCGTCGACACCCTGGCGGACCACCCGCTGCCCCGGATGATGGACGCCGGACTGCTCTGCACGGTCAACTCCGACGACCCCGCCTACTTCGGCGGCTATGTCGGCGACACCTTCCACGCCGTGCGCGAGGCGCTGGACCTGGGCCCCGAGCGGCTGCGCGAACTGGCCCGGAACTCCTTCCTGGCCGCCTTCCTCGACGACGACGAGGAGCGCAGGGCACGGCTGATCGCCGAGGTGGACGCCTACGACTTCGCCACCGAGGACACCGCGACGGGCTGACCACCCGCCCCCGGGGTCCCGGGGGCGTTGATCACCCCACCTCCCGGGCCGGGATTTGGCAGACTGGCCGAATCTGCACCACGCACAGGAGCGGCAGGCACGGTGATCACCCGACACGGCGCGCAGCACCCCGAACTCCCGCACTCCCCGCAGCACCGGGAAGGCGGCCCCTCCGCGCGGAACGAGACTCTGCTCGATCCGCTGGCCACCCTCAGGACCGCCGCCGACCCGGATTGCGACGTCCATCTGACCGGGACGGTCTTCCTCGACATCATCCTCACCGGGCTCGACTCGGCCCCGGTCCGCGGTACCGAGTCCTGGGCCCGGGGCATGGGTTCCAGCCCCGGCGGCGTCGCCAACATGGCCACCGCACTGGCCCGGCTCGGCCTGCGGACGTCCCTGGCCGCCGCCTTCGGCGACGACCACTACGGCGACTACTGCTGGGACGCGCTGGAACAGGGCGAGGGCATCGACCTCTCCCGGTCGCGGACCGTACCCGGCTGGCACTCCCCGGTGACCGTCTCCATGGCCTACGAAGGCGAACGGACCATGGTCTCCCACGGCCACGAGGCCCCGCCGCCCGGCGTCCCGCCCCACTGCCCGCCCGCGCGGGCCGCGGTGGCGTCCCTGGAGCCCGAGCCCGCCCCCTGGATCGCCGAGGCCGCCACGAGCGGCACCCGGATCTTCGCGGACGTCGGCTGGGACGAGACGGGCCGGTGGGACCCCTCCCGGCTGGCCGACCTGGCGCACTGCGAGGCATTCCTCCCCAACGCCGAGGAGGCCATGCGCTACACCCGCACCGACTGCCCGCGCCGGGCCGCCCACGCCCTCACCGCCTACGTACCGACGGCGGTCGTCACCCTCGGTGCCGAAGGCGCCTACGCGGTCGACGGCTCGACCGGCGCCTGCGCCGAGGTGCCCGCGATCGCGGTCGAGGCACTCGACCCCACCGGCGCGGGCGACGTGTTCGTGGCCGGATTCGTCACCGGCACCCTCGCCGAGTGGCCGCTCGCCGACCGGCTCGCCTTCGCCGGACTCACCGCCGCCCTCTCCGTCCAGGAGTTCGGCGGCTCACTCTCCGCACCCGGCTGGTGGGAGATCGCCGCCTGGTGGCGCCACGTCCAGGACGCCCCGGCCCAGGACCCGGCGGCCCTGCGGCGGTACGCCTTCCTCGACGAACTGCTGCCCGCCCCGGCCCGCCCCCTGCCCCTGCGCCGGGCCGTCCCCACCATCGGCTTCCGCAGCCCGGCCTGACCGGCGGTTTCCCCGGCCGCGGCGCCCCGCCCGCGGCCCCCGGGACGGCCCCCGCGGAAAATGCCTTCGGCCGTTGTCGGCGCCGCGTCGTAGGCTGGTGTCCCAGAGGTTGTCGAGCGGCGAGAACCCTGCATCAGGAGGTAGGCGCAGGCCCCAGAGCCGGCCCATGACTCAGACACCCACAGCACAGAACTCGAAGTCCGCGCGGCGTTCCGAGAGCGGCGAGGCCCGAGCCTTCTTCACCGTCCCCGCCAAGCACCCCATGGTGACGGTCCTCGGCTCCGGCGACTCCCTGCTGCGCGTGATCGAGGCGGCCTTCCCGGCGGCCGATATCCATGTCCGGGGCAATGAGATCAGCGCCGTCGGGGACGCGTCCGAAGTCGCCCTGATCCAGCGCCTGTTCGACGAGATGATGCTCGTGCTCCGCACGGGACAGCCGATGACGGAGGACGCGGTGGAACGCTCGATCGCCATGCTCAGGGCGGAGGCGAACGGCAACGGCGACGGGACGGAGACCCCGGCCGAGGTGCTCACCCAGAACATCCTCTCCAGCCGTGGCCGCACCATCCGCCCCAAGACGCTCAACCAGAAGCGGTACGTCGACGCCATCGACAAGCACACGATCGTCTTCGGCATCGGCCCCGCCGGTACCGGCAAGACGTATCTCGCCATGGCCAAGGCGGTCCAGGCCCTCCAGTCCAAGCAGGTCACCCGGATCATCCTGACCCGCCCCGCGGTCGAGGCCGGCGAGCGCCTCGGCTTCCTCCCCGGCACGCTCTACGAGAAGATCGACCCCTATCTCCGCCCGCTCTACGACGCGCTCCACGACATGCTCGACCCGGACTCCATCCCCCGCCTGATGGCCGCCGGGACGATCGAGGTCGCGCCGCTCGCGTATATGCGGGGGCGTACCTTGAATGACGCCTTCATCATTCTCGACGAGGCCCAGAACACCAACCCCGAGCAGATGAAGATGTTCCTCACCCGGCTCGGCTTCGACTCGAAGATCGTCATCACCGGTGACGTCACCCAGGTCGACCTGCCGAACGGCACCAAGAGCGGTCTGCGACAGGTGCAGGAGATCCTCGACGGGGTGGACGACGTCCACTTCTCGCGGCTCACGTCCCAGGACGTCGTCCGGCACCGGCTCGTCGGCCGTATCGTCGACGCGTACGAGAAGTACGACGGCCGTGTCGGGGAGCAGCGGTCCGGCGGTGCCCAGCACGGCCGGTCCGCCGCGAACGACGGCCGAGGCTCCCACGGGAAGTAGTACGAACCAGACCATGTCGATCGACGTCAACAACGAGTCCGGAATCGAGATCGACGAGCGGGCGGTGCTCGACATCGCCCGCTACGCCCTCGCCCGGATGCGCATCCACCCGCTCTCCGAACTCTCGGTGATCGTCGTGGACGCCGAAGCCATGGAGCAGTTGCACATCCAGTGGATGGACCTGCCCGGCCCCACCGATGTCATGTCCTTCCCGATGGACGAGCTGAGGCCGCCCGCCAAGGACGACGAGGAGCCCCCGCAGGGCCTCCTCGGCGATATCGTGCTCTGCCCCGAAGTCGCCCGGCAGCAGGGCGAGGAGGCCCCGACGAAGCACTCCATGGACGAGGAGCTGCAACTGCTCACCGTCCACGGGGTGCTCCATCTGCTGGGGTACGACCACGAGGAGCCCGACGAGAAGGCGGAGATGTTCGGACTCCAGGGCGCGATCGTCGACGGCTGGCGCGCCGAGCGGGGGATCACCGGTCCCTCCCCGGCCCCGACCGTGTCATGACCGGCCCGCTGATCGCCGGGGCGGTCCTGCTGGTCGTCGTCGCCTGGCTGGCGGCCTGCGCGGAGGCCGGCATCGCCCGGGTCTCCAGCTTCCGGGCCGCCGAGGCGCTGCGCTCGGGCCGCCGAGGCGCCGCCAAGCTGACCCAGGTCGCCGCCGACCCGACCCGCTATCTCAATGTCGCCCTGCTGGTGCGGGTCGCCTGCGAGATGGCGGCCGGGGTGCTGGTGACCTATGTCTGCCTCCAGGAGTTCCCGGAGACCTGGGAGGCCCTGGCCGTCGCCATCGCGGTGATGGTCCTGGTGTCGTACGTCGCCGTCGGCGTCTCCCCGCGCACCATCGGCCGGCAGCATCCGCTGAGCACGGCCACGGCCGCCGCCTACGTCCTGCTGCCGCTGGCCCGGATCATGGGCCCCGTCCCGCAGCTGCTGATCCTGCTGGGCAACGCCCTCACCCCCGGCAAGGGGTTCCGCAAGGGCCCGTTCGCCTCCGAGGCCGAGCTGCGCGCCCTGGTCGACCTGGCCGAGCAGGAGTCCCTGATCGAGGACGACGAGCGCCGGATGGTGCACTCGGTCTTCGAACTGGGCGACACCCTCGTTCGCGAGGTGATGGTGCCCCGGACCGACCTGGTCTGCATCGAGCGGTACAAGACCGTCCGCCAGGCGCTCACCCTGGCCCTGCGCTCCGGCTTCTCCCGGATCCCGGTGACCGGTGAGAACGAGGACGACATCGTCGGGGTGGTCTACCTCAAGGACCTGGTCCGCAAGACGCATGTCAACCGGGACGCCGAGAGCGATGTGGTCTCCACCGCCATGCGGCCCGCGGTCTTCGTCCCCGACACCAAGAACGCGGGCGATCTGCTCCGCGAGATGCAGCAGAAGCGGAACCATGTCGCCGTCGTCATCGACGAGTACGGCGGTACGGCCGGGATCGTCACCATCGAGGACATCCTGGAGGAGATCGTCGGGGAGATCACCGACGAGTACGACCGGGAGCTGCCGCCCGTCGAGGATCTGGGCGCGGGCAGGTTCCGGGTCACGGCCCGGCTCGACATCGGTGACCTCGGCGACCTGTACGGGGTCGGCGCGCTCGACGACGAGGACGTGGAGACCGTCGGCGGGCTGCTGGCCAAGTCCCTGGGCCGGGTGCCGATCGCGGGCGCGGCGGGCCGGTTCGAACTGCCCGACGGCCGGTCGCTGCGCCTGACGGCGGAGTCCCCGGCGGGACGGCGCAACCGGATCGTCACGGTCCTGGTGGAGCCGGTGGCCGCCGATGCCGGGGCCCGCGAGGCCGACGAGACGGGGGAGGAGTCCGCGGCATGAGCGGCCGGGGGATGAGGGCGGCCGAGGTACGGACGTTCTGCCTCGCCTTCAATGACGCGGTGGAGGACTTCCCCTTCGGCGACGAGGTCTCGGTCTTCAAGGTGGCCGGGAAGGTCTTCGCCCTGGGGCGGCTGGACCGGGCGCCGCTCTGGATCAACCTCAAGTGCGAGCCGGAGAACGCGCTCCGGCTGCGCGCCGAGTATCCGGAGATCGTCCCCGGCTATCACATGAACAAGCGCCACTGGAACACCGTGACGGTCGGCGCTCTGCCGCCCCGGCTGGTCCGGGAGCTGATCGAGGACTCGTACGACCTGGTGGTCGCCGGGCTGCCGCGGGCCGTACGGCTCCGGCTGGACCGCCCGTGACACGGCCTAAACTCGGGGCATGACGCAGAGCAGCGAATCGCCGGAGACCGTGATCGACCCCGAGGACCGGAAGATCATCACGCTGGCGCGGAGCGCGCGGGCCCGTAACGGCGCGGCGGAGGGCGCCGCCGTACGGGACGAGACCGGCCGGACGTATGTCGCCTCCACGGTGGCGCTGCCCTCCCTGCGGCTGAGCGCCCTGCGGACGGCCGTCGCGATGGCCGTGGCGAGCGGCGCGCGGTCCCTGGAGGCGGCGGCGCTGGTGACGTCCGCGGACGCCGCGGTCTCGGACGACGACCGGGCGGCGGTCCACGACCTGGGCGGCCCCGACACCCCGGTCCTTCTCGCCGCCCCCGACGGCACCCTGCGCTCCACGACCTGACCCCCTCCGGGGGGCGGGGTCGGCGGGCGGTCGGGAGGGCCCCAGGGGTGCGAGGAGTCCCGGGAGGAGGCCCCGGTGAGGGCGGGGGGCACGGGAAGCGCGCGGATCGGGGAGAATGAACGGCATGAGCGCGCGTACCCAGTCCAGCGAGTCCGCCCCCCACCGGTCGGGCTTCGCCTGTTTCGTCGGCCGCCCCAACGCGGGCAAGTCCACCCTCACGAACGCTCTGGTCGGCCAGAAGGTGGCGATCACCTCCAACCGGCCGCAGACCACCCGGCACACCGTGCGCGGGATCGTGCACCGCCCGGACGCCCAGCTGATCCTGGTCGACACCCCCGGCCTCCACAAGCCGCGGACCCTGCTCGGCGAGCGGCTCAACGATGTCGTCCGCACCACCTGGGCCGAGGTCGACGTGATCGGTTTCTGTCTGCCCGCAGACCAGAAGCTGGGCCCCGGTGACCGGTTCATCGCCAAGGAGCTGGCCGGGATCAAGAAGTCCCCGAAGGTCGCCGTCGTCACCAAGACGGACCTGGTGGACTCCAAGACCCTCGCCGAGCAGCTGATCGCCGTGGACCTGCTGGCGCGGGAGCTGGGCTTCGAGTGGGCCGAGATCATCCCGGTCTCGGCGGTCGGCGGCGACCAGGTGCAGCTGGTCGCGGATCTGCTGGTGCCGCTGCTGCCCGAGGGCCCGCCGCTCTACCCCGAGGGCGATCTCACCGACGAGCCCGAGCAGGTCATGGTCGCGGAGCTGATCCGCGAGGCGGCGCTGGAAGGCGTCCGGGACGAGCTGCCGCACTCGATCGCCGTCGTGGTCGAGGAGATGATCCCCCGGGAGGACCGGCCGAAGGACCGCCCGCTGCTGGACATCCACGCCAATCTGTATATCGAGCGGCCCAGCCAGAAGGGCATCATCATCGGCCCCAAGGGTGCCCGCCTGAAGGAGGTCGGCAGCAAGTCGCGCAAGCACATCGAGGCGCTGCTCGGCACTCCGGTCTTCCTCGATCTGCATGTCAAGGTCGCGAAGGACTGGCAGCGCGACCCCAAGCAGCTCCGCAAGCTCGGCTTCTGACCGCCCCGGGGGCCGGCCGCCGCCGCGGGCAGGGTGTCAGGCGCCTTCGCGCAGTACCCGGGTGACCAGCCGCCGCTGGGCCGTGGTCAGCCGGGGTTCGGCCGTGTGGACGGTCCGCCCGTCGACGGTGATCTCGTACGCGAAACCGTCCGGGACGCCCGCCCGGGCCGGGCCCGTGGGCGCCGACTCCTCCACCGCCGCGCTGGCGAGCGCCCGCCACTCGGCCGCGTCGGGGCGCCCGGCGGTGTCGACGGTGGCGAACCGCTCGATCCCGGCGAAGCCGCCGGTGCGCCGAATCTGGATACGCATGACATCCGTTCTAGTACGGATCCGGGGCGGGCGGTAGCGGGGATCCGGGCGCCACGGCCGACCGGGGGGCGGTACGGGCGGCCCGGGCCCGTACCGCCCCCCGGTCCGGCGGGGTCACGAGGTGGGGACGCCCACCGTCGACCATGCCTTCAGTACGCCCTCGACCTCGGGCGAGCCGTCGCCGTAGCGGGCCCGGGCCGAGGCCACCGTCAGCCCGGCGAACTCGCCGAACCGGGCGTCCTGCGTCAGCTCGCCGCCGGTGAGGGTGTCGTACCAGATCTGCCCGGCCCGCTCCCACGCCTTGCCGCCCAGCTCGGTGGCGAGCAGATAGAAGGCGTGGTTCGGGATGCCGGAGTTGATGTGGACTCCGCCGTTGTCCCGGCCGGTGCGGACGTAGTCGTCCATCGTCGCGGGCTGCGGGTCCTTCCCGAGGACGTCGTCGTCGTACGCGGTCCCGGGCGCCTTCATGCTGCGCAGCGCGACGCCCGTGACATCGGGCGCCAGCAGGCCCTCGCCGATCAGCCAGTCCGCCTGATCGGCGGTCTGGCCGAGGACGTACTGCTTCACCAGCGCGCCGAAGACGTCGGAGACGGACTCGTTGAGAGCCCCGGACTGGCTGAAGTACTCCAGGTTGGCGGTGTGCTGGGTCAGCCCGTGGGCCAGCTCGTGCGCGATCACGTCCACCGGGATGGAGAAGTCGAGGAAGATCTCGCCGTCGCCGTCGCCGAAGACCATCTGGGAGCCGTCCCAGAAGGCGTTGCCGTACTCGCGGTCGAAATGGACGCTGGCGTCCAGCTTCAGCCCGGCGTCGTCGAGCGAGTTGCGGCCGTATGCCTTCAGCAGCAGCTCGACGGTGGCGCCGAGGCCCGCGTAGACCCGGTTGACGGTGGCGTCCCGGCCCGGCTCGTCGCCCTCGCCGCGGACCTTGCGGCCGGGCAGGTCGGTCCCGTTCTCGCAGTCGTAGATCGTGCGCCGGGGCTTGGCGTCGGCGTCCGCGACGGGCGGGACGGCCGCGACCCCGCGGACCGTGGTGATCCGGCGGCGGGTGCGCTGGAAGGCGTCGCGCTCCAGGGTGCGGGTGGCGCGGTCGGCGATCCGCTGGTTCTCGGCCCGGGCCAGCTTGTCCAGCAGATGCGGCGGAACGACGGTGCAGAAGACGCTGTGGAATGCCATGCAAGGCAATGTGACACCGAGGCACGACAGTGTCACTAGCCGCGACCGCTATTAGTGAAATGGAGTGAAGGATGCCGTTTCGCACTGACGGAACAGGCGTGCGGCGCTCATCGGAGCGCCCCCGGCGGCGCCCCCCGGGGGCGGGGCTCGTCGCGGGATCCGTACGCATCCGGTGTCCCGCATACTGATACGAGGGCGGCGGTCGTCCGGTCCGTCGGATATGCTCCCCGGCATCATGCGTTTCGGGCTGCTTCTTCTTAGCTGCCGCGGCGAGGGCCTGTAGTCGTAGGCCGACCCCCTCCCCGCGGGACAAGCTGCTGCTTCGAACCGTCGGCCGGTCGATCTTTCCAACCGGAATCCGAGGAGCCCGCGCACACCATGACCGACGCCGCCATCGGCCGTCCCACGCCGATCACCAACGCCAGTCACTCCCAGCAGCCGTCCGGGATGCCGATCCACAAGTACGGGCCCTACGAGGCCGTGGACCTGCCGGACCGCACCTGGCCGGACCGCCGGATCACCAAGGCGCCCCGCTGGCTCTCCACGGATCTGCGCGACGGCAACCAGGCCCTGATCGACCCGATGTCCCCGGCCCGCAAGCGCGCCATGTTCGACCTGCTGGTACGGATGGGCTACAAGGAGATCGAGGTCGGCTTCCCGTCCTCCGGCGAGACCGACTTCGCCTTCGTCCGCTCCATCATCGAGGAGGGCGCGATCCCCGAGGACGTGACGATCTCCGTCCTCACCCAGGCGCGCGAAGAGCTGATCGAGCGGACCGTCGAGTCCCTGAAGGGCGCCCGCCGGGCCACCGTCCATCTGTACAACGCCACCGCCCCCACCTTCCGCCGGGTCGTCTTCCGGGGCTCCCGCGACCAGGTCAAGCAGATCGCGGTGGACGGCACCCGGCTGGTCCTGGAGTACGCCGACAAGCTGCTGGGGCCCGAGACGGTCTTCGGCTACCAGTACAGCCCGGAGATCTTCACCGACACCGAGCTGGACTTCGCCCTGGAGGTCTGCGAGGGCGTCATGGACGTCTGGCAGCCCGAGGACGGCCGGGAGATCATTCTCAATCTGCCGGCCACCGTCGAGCGGTCCACGCCCTCCACCCACGCCGACCGGTTCGAGTGGATGTCGCGGAATCTGTCCCGGCGCGAGTACGTCTGTCTGTCGGTGCACCCCCACAACGACCGGGGTACCGCCGTCGCCGCCGCCGAGCTGGCCGTCATGGCGGGCGCCGACCGGATCGAGGGCTGCCTCTTCGGCCAGGGCGAGCGGACCGGCAACGTCGACCTGGTGACCCTGGGCATGAACCTGTTCTCCCAGGGCGTCGACCCGCAGATCGACTTCTCGCAGATCGACGAGATCCGCCGGACCAGCGAGTACTGCAACCAGATGGAGGTCCACCCGCGCCACCCCTACGCGGGCGACCTGGTCTACACCGCCTTTTCCGGCTCCCACCAGGACGCCATCAAGAAGGGCTTCGACGCGCTGGAGGCGGACGCGGCGGCGGCCGGGAAGACCGTCGACGAGATCGAGTGGAACGTCCCGTATCTGCCGATCGACCCCAAGGACGTCGGCCGCTCCTACGAGGCCGTGATCCGGGTCAACTCGCAGTCCGGCAAGGGCGGCATCGCGTACGTCCTGAAGAACGACCACAAGCTGGACCTGCCGCGCCGGATGCAGATCGAGTTCTCGAAGATCATCCAGGCGAAGACGGACGCGGAGGGCGGCGAGGTCACCCCCGGCGACATCTGGACCGTCTTCCAGGACGAGTACCTGCCCAACCCGGACAACCCGTGGGGCCGGATCCGGCTGCGCTCCGGCCAGTCCACCACCGACACCGACGGGGTCGACACCCTGACCGTGGACGCCGTCGTGGACGGCGCCGACACCGTACTGACCGGCTCCGGCAACGGCCCGATCTCGGCTTTCTTCGACGCCCTGCAGGCCGTCGGGATCGACACCCGGCTGCTCGACTACACCGAGCACACCATGAGCGAGGGCGCGTCCGCGCAGGCCGCGTCGTACATCGAGTGCGCCATCGACGGCAAGGTGCTGTGGGGTATCGGCATCGACGCCAACACCACCAGGGCATCGCTGAAGGCGGTCGTCTCGGCGGTGAACCGGGCCGCCCGGTAACGGCCCCGGGGCGGCGCTCTACGGGCGTCGCCGCGTACCACCGGCCCTTGTGAGCGGGCGCGCGGCGGGCATCCGCCGTAGGCCCGCTCACGCACCGGCCGTGGTCACCGCTCGTACGTCCGTCCGATCTCCGCTTCGTACGTCCGACGGGCCCGGACCGGTCTCCCGTACGTCTCCGCAGCTCGGGACGGGAACCGGTACGGGCCCCTGTCGTCGGTAATCGGCCATGTGCGGACCGGGGCGCTCCGGGGTACTGACGGGCCCCTGTTCATGTGGCTAACATCACGCCAACAAGGCTGTGCCGTGGCACAGTGACGCCCGTAGGCGCAGGCCGACGGGTGAGGCCGGCGGAGGTGCGAGTTGCGGACGGACCGGGGTGTATTCGGTCGAAGGCTGTGGGTCTGCGGCGTATCCACCGCGTGGAACACCATCGGCGACGGCGAGTTCTTCTGCGCGGCCTGCGGCGGCGACCGCAACTACCGCCGCCGGACCGGGCGCCGCCGGTTCACCCTGCTCGGGATCCCGGTACTGCCGCGCGGCTCGACCGGGCCCGTCGTCGAATGCACGGCCTGCCACGGCCACTTCGGCATGGACGTCCTCGACCACCCCACGACGGCGCGGTTCTCCGCGATGCTGCGGGACGCGGTGCACACCGTCGCCCTCGCGGTCCTGGCGTCCGGCGGGACGGAGTCCCGGCCGGTCCGCGAAACCGCGGTCGCCACGGTACGCGCGGCGGGGCTCCACGACTGTACGGAAGACCAGCTCACCGGGTTGATCGAGGCGCTCGCCGCGGACACCGGACGCTTCGTCAGCGACACCGGTCCGTGCGGGGCGGCCCTCGCCATCGAACTCCACGAGGCGCTGGAGCCGCTCGCGCCGCACCTCGCCCCGGCCGGGCGGGAGTCCATCCTGCTCCAGGGCGCCCGGATCGCCCTCGCGGACGGGCCGTACACCCCGGCGGAGCGGGAGGTCCTGACGACGGTCGGCGCGGCGCTCCAACTGCCCCCCACGGACACGGTCCGCCTCCTGAGCACGGCGAGGACGCTGTCCCCTTGACGCTCCCGGGGCCGGGTGCCACGTGAGCGGCGGGCCCCTTTTCAGGAGCGGTGCCGGGGAAGCATCTAGGGGCTCGGGGAACTGCGAGAACAACCACGACGGTGGCGCGGACCGCGAACAACATCAGGCCGCCGGGTGCACCCGGTCAGGGACGGTGCCCGGGAGCAGCCGAGGCGCTGGAGTCCGCATTGCCGGCGGGAACTACGCCCGCCGCCCGGGGAGGGCCAGCGCGACGAGGAGCGCGCAGCCGAGGAGCAGTGTCGCCGCCGCTTGGAGCGCGAAGGTGAAGCCCTCTGCCGCCGCGATGCCCACCAGCGCCGCGATGCCCACCGCGCCGCCCACCTGCTGGACCGAGCCGAGCAGCGCCGACGCCAGGCCCGCGTCGCGTTCCGTGGTGTCGGCGACCGCCGCGATCGCCAGGGCCGGGAAGCCGAGGCCCGAACCCAGGGCCGCCACCAGCAGTCCGGGCGCGATACCCGTCGGATACGCGGTCCCGGCCGTGATGCCGGAGAGCATCAGCAGCCCCACGGCGCTCACCAGGAACGAGACGAGCAGCGGTGGACGGACGCCGTAGCGGGCCACCGCCCACGAGGATAGCCGTACCCCCGCCAACACGCCCGCCGCGTACGGGAGATACGCGAGGCCCGCCGCCAGCGGCCCGTACCCCAGCTCGTTCTGGAGCCGCAGCATCACCAGGAACGACAAGGCGAAGAACGCGGCCGTGAAGAGCAGCGCCGCCACCAGGGCCACCGCCCGTGACCGCCGGGCCGGGAAGGCGAGCGGCACCAGGGGGTCGGCCGTCCGGGCCTCCACGGCGAGGAACGCGCCGCCGAGTACCGCCGCGAGCAGCAGCGGTACGGCCGCGGCCAGGTCCCAGCCGTGTTCGGCGCCCCGCAGCAGTCCGTGGACCAGGGCCAGCAGCGCGCCCGTACCCAGCAGCGCCCCGGGGACGTCGATCCGCGCCCCGGGCCGCCGCTCGTCCGCGGGCAGCAGCCTCGGCGCCAGCAGGAGCGCCGCCGCCGCGATCGGCAGATTGATCAGGAACACCCAGCGCCACGAGAGCAGATCCGTCACCACACCGGAGATCACCAGACCGGTCGTGCCGCCGAGCACGGCCACCCCGCCCCAGACGCCCATCGCCTTCGCCCGTTCGCCGTCGCCGGGATACATCAGGGTGATCAGCGACATCGCCGCCGGGCTCGCCAGGGCCGCGCCGGTGCCCTGGAGGAACCGGCCCGCCACCAACTGCCAGGGCTCCTGGGCCAGTCCGCACAGCAGACTCGCCGCCCCGAACAGCGCGACGCCGGTGAGGAAGACCGCCCGGCGGCCCAGCAGATCGGCCGCCCGCCCGCCGACCAGCAGCAGGGCGCCGAAGGCCAGGAAGTAGGCGTTGACCACCCAGGCCAGCCCCGCCGTTCCGAAGCCGAGGTCGTCCCGGACGGTGGCGAGCGCGACATTCACCACCGAGTCGTCGAGGACCAGCATGAAATGGATGAAGGAGAGCACCACGAGTGCCTGGGCACGTCGCCGTACACCCGTGTTGACCTGGGATGTTGTCGTCATACAGCGACGCTACGCAGCCCCTTCCGCAGCCGCGATACGCTACCGGGACAAGTGATAGCGCGTAGAGGACAACGCGTCCGCGGGCCCGCGTACGGACCTTCCGTGGACCTTCCGTGGACCCGCCGTGGACCTTCCACGGGCCGTACGCAGGCCCCCGCGCGAGCCGTGTACGAGTCAAGGCGCGAGCGGCGGTACGAGGCGCCGCCCGGCCCCGGAAGGAGCCCCCGTGACCCGGTGGCCCGAGCCCTGCCCCGCCCCCGACGGAGCCGGTGCGATCGTCGTCGGCAGCTTCCCCATCACCTCCGGCGAGTGGTTCCCCGCCCACAGCCACACCCACCACCAACTCGCCTGGAGCCGCCGGGGCGTCATCGGCGTCGCCGTCGACGACACCTACTGGGTACTGCCGCCGACCCGCGCCCTGTGGATCCCCGCCGGAATCGTCCACCGCACCGGTGCCACCCGGGGCGCCCTGCTCAGCTCCCTCTACTTCGTTCCCGCCCGCTGCTCCGTCGAGTGGTCCGAACCCACCGCCGTGGCCGTCGACGGGCTCCTCGCCCGGCTGATCGCCCACCTCGGCCGGGACGACCTCACCGTCGGTGCCCGGCTCCGGGCCGAAGCCGTCGTACCGGATCTGCTGCGCCCGCTGCCCGCCGCGCCCATCGACGTGCCCGAGCCCGCCGACCCCCGGGTACGGGCGGTGGCCGACGCGCTCACCGCCGATCCGGCCGATCCGCGCGGACTCGACGCCCACGCGCGGGCCGTCGGCGTCAGCCGCCGTACCCTCACCCGGCTGTTCGCCGCCGACACCGGGATGAACTTCGACCGCTGGCGCACCCATACCCGGCTGCGGGCCGCCCTGCCGATGCTCGCCGAGGGGCAGCCGGTCTCACGGGTCGCGCATGCCGTCGGATACGCGACGGCCAGCGCCTTTCTGGCGGCGTTCAGACGGACGGTCGGTACGTCCCCCAGCCGCTACCTCCACGGCGCGCCCCCGGAGGACCCGACCCCGTAGCCCCGCGCGCTCAGTTGGCAGCGGCCGCCCGTTCGGGAGGCGCCCGGCGCGTACTCCCGGGGGAGTAAGCGGCGACCCCTTGCGCCCGCGGCAGTACGCGGTATCTCGGTCCCCGGCGGGACGAGGAGACCCGTATCCCGGCGGGAGGGTGGGTCCGTAACCGGCCGCCGCACACCGGCAGCGCCGCCCGCGCACCCGAGGGGGAACCGTCCATGAGGTCCACCGTCCCGTCCCGCCCCGCCGAACGACGGCGACGGGTGCTGCCCTGGGGCGTACTGCTGCTCTGGGCCGCCGTCGTCGCCGTCGTCCTGCCCTTCGCGGGCAAGATGGAGGACGTCCAGCGCGACAACGCCGTCGACTATCTCCCGGCTGGAGCCGACTCCACCCAGGTCGCGAAGATCGAGCAGAGCCTGCCCGGCGGCGAGACCGCCGAACTCGTCCTCGTCTACAGCCGCGACGGCGGAATCCGGCCCGCCGACCGTGCCCTGGTCGAGCGGCAGACTGCGGCCGTCGCCGCCGCGCACCCGCTGGTGGTCCCGCCGAACCCGGTGTCCTCCGAGGACGGCACCGTCCTCATGGTGCCGATCGCCGGCAGCGGCCCCGGCAACGACGAGGAGAAACGGATCGCCTTCGTCGAGGACGTACGCGCGGCCGTCAGCGGCGGTGACGGACTCACCGTCGGCGTCGGCGGGCCCGCCGCCCTCGAAGCCGATATGGAGGAAGTCTTCTCCACCATCGACGGCACCCTGATGATCGCGACCGTGGCCGTGGTGACGGTCCTGCTGATCCTCACCTACCGCAGCCCGTTCCTCTGGCTCGTACCCCTGCTCACCGTCGGTGTCGCCGCCCTCCTCACCCGGGGGGTGATCTACGGACTCGTCCAGGGCTTCGACCTCACCGTCACCAGCCAGAGCGCCGGGGTCATGACCGTCCTCGTCTTCGGCGCCGGTACCGACTACGCCCTGCTGCTGGTCGCCCGCTACCGCGAGGAACTCCGCCGCCACCAGCGGCCGTACGACGCCATGGCCGCCGCCCTGCGCGGCTGCGGGCCCGCCGTCCTCGCCTCGTCCGGCACGGTCGCCGCCGGGCTGCTCTGTCTGACGGCCGCCGACCTCAACAGCTCCAGCGGACTCGGCCCGGTCGGCGCCGTCGGCGTGGTGGCCGCGCTGGTCGCCATGCTGACCCTGCTGCCCGCCCTGCTGGTCGTCCTCGGCCGCCGGGTCTTCTGGCCGCTGATCCCGGTCCACGGCACCGAACCCGACCACCGCAGGTCCCTCTTCGCCGCCATGGGCGGATCCGCCGGGCGCCGCCCGCTCGCCGTCCTCGTCACCGGCGCCGCCGTGCTCGGCGCGCTGGCGCTGGGCTCGTTCAACCTGCCCGGCGGCCTCAAGTCCGAGGACTCCTTCACCGCGAAGCCCGAGTCCGTGGCCGCCATGGCCCGGCTCGCCGACGCCTTCCCCGACCGCAGCAGCGCCCCCGTCGCCGTGATGGCACCCACCGGCCGCGCCGACGAGGTCACCGCGACCGTCCGGGCCGAGGACGGGGTCGCCGCCGTGGAACGCGGACGCAGCGCCGGTGGCTGGACCGAGATCGCCGTCTTCGCCGAGGACGCCCCGCAGACCGCGGGCGAGACCGCCACCATCAAGGCCCTGCGCGCGGCCCTCGACGGAGTCGCCCACGTCGGCGGGGAGAGCGCGCAGGGGATCGACCTGGAAGCCACCAACGAGCGCGACCGGAAGGTGGTGATCCCGCTGGTACTCGGTGCCGTACTGCTGATCCTGATCGCCCTGCTGCGCTCGGTGGTCGCCGCGACGGTCCTCACCGTGGCCGTGGTCGCCGTCTGGGGCGCCGCCTGGGGGCTCGGCGGACTCGTCTTCGAACCCCTCCTCGGCTTCCGGGGCGTCGATCCCGGTATCCCGCTGCTGTCCTTCGTCTTCCTGGTCGCCCTCGGAGTCGACTACGGCATCTTCCTGATGCACCGGATGCGGGAGGAGGCCCTCGCGGGCCGGACACCCGCCGACGCCGCGCTGATCGCGCTCCGCACCACCGGCGGCGTCATCGCCTCCGCCGGGATCGTCCTGGCCGCCACGTTCGGGGTGCTGATGAGCCTGCCGCTGGTGGCGCTGGTCGAGATGGGCTTCCTGATCGCGGTCGGGGTGCTGCTGGACACGTTCCTGGTCCGTACGTATCTGGTGACGTCCGCGAGCCTGCTGCTGGGCCGCGCGATCTGGTGGCCCGGCGCGCTCTCCCGCCGCCCGGCGGCCGGGACGGACCCGACGGGGTCCCCGCTACCCGGCGCCGGGCTGGGCGTGCAGCCCGGCGCCGAGCCCGGCCGGGAGCACCCCGAGGACGTCCCGGCCGACCGCCCCGGCGCCCTCACCTGACGCTCCGTACGAGACCCTCGTACGAGATCGTCGTACGGCCCCTCGGCACCGCCCGCCGCCGAGGGGCCCGGGGCCTCCCGGGCGCCGCTCCGGCTCCGTACCGCCGCCCGAACCGGCCCCGTACCGCCGTCAGTTCCGTACCGCCCGTACCCCAGGATGGACCGATGGAGACCGCCGAAGCCCCGCCCCCGCCCACCCCGGGCCGCCCCGGCCGTGACGGCCCGCCGGGGCCCCGGGGCGGCCCGCTGCGGCCGGGCGTATGGCTGCTCAACGTCGTCGGCCGGGATCCGCTCGCCGCACCCGGGCTGCGCCGCAACGACGCCGTACTGGCCGCCGTGACCGGGGTCGTCGCGGTCGTGCTCGCCGCCGTCTGCCAGGACGGGGGGCGGCCCGACGCCCTCGGCTGGCTGCTGCTCGCCGGTGCCGTCGTACCGCTCGCCTGGCGGCGCGTACGGCCCTTCCCGGCGATGCTGACCGGGATCGCGTCCGTCGCCCCGTACCACGCCATGGACAACGCGCATGTCGCGCCGATGCCCGCGTCGCTGATCCTGCTCTATACCGTCGCGTCCCTGTCCCGGCCCCGGACCACCGCCCTGGTCGGCGGCGGCGTCCTCGTCTTCGCCGTCGGGGTGATGTTCACCGTCGGCCCCCATCAGGGCCTGGAGGCCCTGCGGACCTCCGGCTGGGTCATCGCCGTCCTCTTCTGCGGTACGGACGTCCGCGCCTACCGCCGCTACATCGCCTCCGTCATCGCCCGCGCCGAGCACGCCGAACGCACCCGGGAACAGGAGGCCGCCCGCCGGGTCGCCGAGGAACGCGTCAGGATCGCCCGCGACCTGCACGATCTGCTCGCCCACTCGATCACCCTGATCGGGGTCCAGACCTCCGTCGCCTCCCATGTCCTCACCGTCGACCCCGACCGGCTGGACCGGGCCGCGCTCGCCAAGGCCCTCGACGACATCGCCGACACCTGCCGCACCGCCCGGGGCGAACTCCGGACGACCCTCACCGTCCTCCGGACCGACCCGCCGGGCGGCGGCGCCCCAGACGGCCCCGAAGCCCCCGGCACCCCGCCCGGCCCCGGTCCCGGCCCCGACGGCGGGCCGCTGCCCGACCTGGCCGCCCTGCCCGGACTCGCCGCCGCGTCCGGCGCCGCCCTCACCCTGCGGCCCGGCGACACCCGCCCGCCGTCCGCCGTCGCCGCCGCCGCGTACCGGATCGTGCAGGAATCCCTCACCAACGCCGTCCGCCACGGCGGTACCGGCGTCCGGGCCCACGTCACCGTCGAACACCACGACGGCGCCCTCCACGTCACCGTCACCGACGACGGCGACGGCGCCCCGCACGACCCGGCCGCCCCCGCCGCCCCACCCGGCTTCGGCATCGCCGGAATGCGCGAACGCGCCCGCAGCGTCCACGGCACCCTCACCGCCGGACCACGCCCCGGCGGCGGCTTCCGGGTCGCCGCCCGGCTGCCCCTCCAGCCCGCGGAGAGACCCGAATGACCACCGGAACCGGCCGCCCGATCCGGGTACTCCTCGCCGACGACCAACAGCTCGTCCGCGCCTCCTTCGCCCTGCTGCTCTCCTCCGCCCCCGATATGGAGGTCGTCGGCGAGGCCGGCGACGGCGCCCAGGCCGTCGCCGGGGCCCGCTCCGCCCGGGCCGACGTCGTCGTCATGGACATCCGGATGCCCGGCCTCGACGGCATCGGCGCCACCCGGCAGATCGCCGCCGACCCGGATCTCGCCGGAGTCCGGGTCCTCGTCCTGACCACGTACGACACCGACGAGTACGTGGTCGAGGCGCTGCGCGCCGGGGCCTCCGGCTTCCTCGTCAAGGACACCCGCCCCGCCGAGCTGCTGGCCGCCATCCGGACCGTCGCCGCCGGGGACGCCCTGCTCTCACCCGGCCCCACCGCCCGGCTGATCGCCCGGGTACTCGCAGCCCCCACCGCGCCCCGGCCCGGCACCGCCGGACCCGGCGATCTCACCGAACGGGAGCGCCAGGTCCTCGCCCTGGTCGCCCGCGGCCTCAACAACGCCGAGATAGCCGAGACCCTCGCCCTCTCCCCGCTGACCGCCAAGACCCATGTCAGCCGGATGATGGGCAAGCTCGGCGTCCGCGACCGGGCCCAGCTGGTGATCGTCGCCTACGAGTCCGGACTGGTCGTCCCCGGCGACCGGGGACCGGAACCCCGGGACCGGCCGTAGGCCGCCCTTCCCCGCCGGGATCCCACCGGCCGACCCCCGCTGCGACGCCCCGATCCCGCCCCTGGCGCCCCCGATCCCGCCCGATCCGGCGGAGACGCCGTGGCGCCCCGCCGCGTACGCGAGAATGGACCCCATGAGCCTGTTCCGCGACGAAGGCGTCGTCCTGCGCACTCAGAAGCTGGGCGAGGCCGACCGCATCATCAGCCTGCTCACCCGGGGCCACGGCCGGGTGCGGGCCGTGGCGCGCGGCGTACGGCGCACCAAGTCGAAGTTCGGGGCCCGGCTGGAGCCGTTCTCCCATGTCGACATCCAGTTCTTCGCCCGGGGCGGCGAGCTGGTCGGCCGCGGACTGCCGCTCTGCACCCAGAGCGAGACCATCGCCCCCTACGGCGGCGCCATCGTCGGCGACTACGCCCGCTACACCGCCGGTACCGCCATGCTGGAGACCGCCGAGCGGTTCACCGACCATGAGGGCGAGCCCGCCGTCCAGCAGTATCTGCTGCTCGTGGGCGGGCTGCGGGCGCTGGCCCGGGGCGAGCACGCGCCCCGGCTCATCCTCGACGCCTTTCTGCTCCGCTCCCTCGCCGTCAACGGCTACGCGCCCAGCTTCGTGAACTGCGCCCGGTGCGGCCTCGACGGGCCCAACCGGTTCTTCTCGGTCGCGGCGGGCGGGGTGATCTGCGCCGACTGCCGGGTCCCGGGGAGCGTCGTCCCGTCGACCGAGGCCATCGGACTGCTCAGCGCGCTGCTGACCGGCGACTGGCCCACCGCCGACGCCTGCGAGCAGCGGCACGTCCGGGAGGGCAGCGGGCTGGTCTCCGCCTATCTGCACTGGCATCTGGAGCGGGGGCTGCGGTCCCTGCGCTATGTCGACAAGGAGGGCACCGTGCGGAGCCCCGCGCCCGGCGGCACCGCCCGCGACACCGCCCATGACGCCCGCTCGACCCCCGTATGACGCCCTTCCGGCGTTCCCCGGACGCCTCCGACTCCCGACCGACCAGCAATCACTCGCATCGCACACAGGAGAAGTGAGAGCCGCAATGGCACGACGCGGAATCCTCGGCCGTAACCGCCGTGAGTACCAGGTCCCCGAGCCGCATCCGTCCGGTGAGCGGCCGCCGAAGATCCCCGGCGAGCTGGTTCCCAACCATGTCGCGGTCGTCATGGACGGCAACGGGCGGTGGGCCAAGGAACGCGGTCTGCCCCGCACCGAGGGCCACAAGGTCGGCGAGGGCGTCGTCCTCGACGTCCTCAAGGGCTGTCTGGAGATGGGCGTCGGCAATCTGTCGCTGTACGCCTTCTCCACCGAGAACTGGAAGCGCTCGCCCGAAGAGGTCCGCTTCCTGATGAACTTCAACCGGGACGTCATCCGCCGCCGCCGGGACGAGATGGACGCCCTCGGCATCCGGATCCGCTGGGTCGGCCGGATGCCGAAGATGTGGAAGTCGGTCGTCCAGGAGCTCCAGATCGCCCAGGAGCAGACCAAGGACAACGACGCGATGACGCTCTACTTCTGCGTCAACTACGGTGGCCGGGCCGAGATCGCCGACGCCGCGCAGCGGGTCGCCCAGGAGGTCGCGGCGGGCCGTCTCGACCCGTCCAAGGTCAATGAGAAGACGTTGCGGAAGTACCTCTACTACCCGGACATGCCGGATGTGGACCTCTTCCTGCGGCCCAGCGGCGAACAGCGGACCTCGAACTATCTGCTCTGGCAGAGCGCCTACGCCGAGATGGTCTTCCAGGACGTGCTCTGGCCCGACTTCGACCGGCGCGACCTGTGGCGGGCCTGTCTGGAGTACGCCCAGCGCGACCGGCGCTTCGGTGGCGCCAAGCCGAACGAGGTCCCCGCGCAGGGCCGCTGACCCCGGACCCGTACTCTTGATCCGGATGTACGACGGCGGGGGCGGGCATCGTCCGCCCCCGCCGACCGGTCCGTGCTTACGGCTCGGGCCCGGTCCGGGCTCCGGCCGTACGGCTCAGCCCTCGGCCGCCGCCGAGGCCGCGCACTCCGCGCACGTACCGAAGATCTCCACGGTGTGCGCCACATTCACATAGCCGTGCTGGGCGGCCACCGACTCGGCCCACGACTCCACGGCAGGGCCCTCGACCTCGACCGCCTTGCCGCAGACCCGGCAGACCAGATGGTGGTGGTGGTCGTCGGTGGAGCAGCGCCGGTAGACGGACTCGCCGTCGCTGGTGCGCAGCACATCGACCTCGCCCGCGTCCGCCAGCGACTGAAGGGTGCGGTAGACCGTCGTCAGGCCCACCGAGTCGCCCCGGTGTTTGAGCATGTCGTGCAGCTCCTGGGCGCTGCGGAACTCGTCCACCTCGTTGAGCGCCGCCGCCACGGCGGCGCGCTGCCGGGTCGACCGGCCTCGTACAGGGGTGGTGTTTCCGCCGGATGGCGCCGTCGCCACAGGTGCCTCCTCCATCGACCGCACAACGTGTCACGGCCAATTCTGCCAGGCCCCGCGCCGCGTACGGCACCGGTCGGCGCGACCCGCCGGTCGGACCGGCGCCCGGACCGGCGGCCGTACCGGTTTCCCGCCGGGCCCGTACCGCCTTCACGCCCCCGCCCGGCCGGGCCTTCCGCGAGGCTTCGGTACGTTCCCCCGGCGGCCGTCAGACCGTGACGTCGTCGCGCGGGACGCGGACGCCCGGCACCCCGCACTCCCCGGTCACCGTGGCCTCGGCCGCCCTCGCCCGGCGCCTGGCCAGTGGCGCCGCCACCACGGCCAGCAGGCCGAACACCCCGATCGCCAGCAGGACGATCGTCGCCCCGGGCGGTACGTCCTGGTAGTACGAGGTCGTGGTGCCCGCCAGGGTGACCGCGACCCCGATGCCGACGGCCAGCGCGAAGGTCGCCCGGAAGGACCGGGTGAGCTGCTGGGCGGCCACCACCGGGACCACCATCAGGGCGCTGACCAGCAGCAGCCCGACGACCCGCATGGCGACCGAGACGGTCACCGCGGCGGTCACCGCGATCAGCAGATTCAGCGCCCGGACCGGCAGGCCGGTGACCCGGGCGAACTCCTCGTCCTGGCTGACGGCGAAGAGCTGCCGCCGCAGCCCGACGGTGACCAGCACCACGAACCCGGCCAGCAGGGCGATCGCGGTCAGATCGGCGTCGGAGACGGTGGAGAGCGAGCCGAAGAGGAAGGAGCTGAGATCGGCCGTCGACCCGGTGTCCGAGACGTTGACCAGCATGACGCCGCCCGCCATGCCGCCGTAGAAGAGCAGGGCGAGCGCGATGTCGCCGCGGGTGCGGCCGTACGCCCGGATCAGCTCCATCGCGACCGCGCCCGCGACCGAGACCAGGGTGGCCATCCAGATCGGGTTGGTGGAGAGCAGGAAACCGAGGCCGACACCGGTCATCGCGACATGGCCGACGCCGTCGCCGAGCAGCGCCTGGCGGCGCTGGACCAGATAGACGCCGATGGCGGGCGCCGTGATCCCGACCAGGACGGCCGCGATCAGCGCCCGCTGCATGAACGCCGTTTCGAGGATTTCCATGGTCAGCTCAGCAGTCCCGTGCGGAGCGGCTCGTCGGCCGCGTGCGGATGTACGTGGTCGTGGCCGGGGAGCGCGTGCTGTCCCAGGGCCTTCGGCGGCGGACCGTCATGGACGACACAGCCGTCGCGCAGGACGACGGCCCGGTCGATCAGCGGCTCCACGGCGCCCAGCTCGTGCAGGACCAGCAGTACGGTCGTCCCGGCCGCCACCTGGTCGTGGAGGGTCTCGGCGAGCACCTCCTGGCTGGCCAGGTCGACCCCGGCCATCGGCTCGTCCATGATCAGCAGCTCGGGTTCGGCGGCCAGGGCCCGGGCGATCAGCACCCGCTGGTGCTGTCCGCCGGAGAGCGCCTCCACCGGGTCCTTCGCCCGGTCGGCGAGCCCGACCAGACCGATGGCCCGGTCCACGGCCGCCCGGTCGGCCCGGGAGAGCAGTCCGAACCGGGCGCGGGAGAGCCGGCCGGAGGTGACGACCTCGCGGACGGTCGCGGGCACCCCGCTCGCGGCGGTGGTCCGCTGCGGTACGTAGCCGACCCTGGCCCAGTCGCGGAACCGCCGCAGCTCGGTGCCGAACAGCTCGACCCGGCCGGAGGTGAGCGGTACCCGGCCGATCACCGAGCGGACGGCCGTCGACTTGCCGGAGCCGTTGGCGCCGAGCAGGGCGACGACCTCGCCGCGGGCCACGGTCAGATCGACACCGCGCAGCACGGGCCGGGAGCCGAGGGCGGCCCGGGCGCCGCTGAGGGATATGACGGGCGGCTCGGCGGCCGATCCCGAAGCGATACTCATTTCGCCCCCAAGGCGGTCTTCAACGCCGTGAGATTGGCGTTCATCACCGCGAAGTAGTCACGGCCCTTCGACTTGTCGGTGATGCCCTCCAGCGGGTCGAGGACATCGGTCCGCAGCCCGGCGTCACCGGCGAGGGTCTTCGCGGTCCGGTCGCTGGCGAGGGTTTCGAAGAAGACGGTGGTGACCTTGTCGGCGGTCGCCACCTTCCGCAGTTCCTTGATCCGGGCGGGGCTGGGCTCGGCCTCGGGGTCGATTCCGGCGATGCCCTCCTGGATCAGCCCGTACCGCCCGGCGAGATGGCCGAAGGCGCTGTGGGTGGTGATGAAGGTGCGGGTGGTGGTGTTCTTCAGGCCCTGCTCGAAGGAGGCGTCGAGCGCCTTCAGCTCGGCGACCAGGGTGTCGGCGTTCTTCTTGTAGACGGCGGCGTTGTCCGGGTCGGCCTTGCCGAGGGCGGTGCCGACCCCGGCCGCGATCTCGGCGTACTTCACCGGGTCCAGCCAGACGTGCGGGTCGGTGCCGCCCTTGCCGTGGTCGTGGCCGTGGTCGTCCCCGGCGGGGGCGTCGCTCTCGGTGCCGTGGTCGTGACCGTCGCCCTCGGAGTGGCCTTCGGTGTGCCCGTGGCCGTCCTCCTCCTGGTGGGGCGCGGCGGCGGGCAGCTCGGTCTCCGTCAGCTTCGCCGCGTCCGTCTTGTGCTTGACGGGCGTCTTCTCGATGGCGCTGTCGACGGCGGGCTGGACGCCCTTGAGGTAGAGGATGTAGCCCGCCTTCTCCAGCTGGGCGGCCTGGCGGGGCTTGAGCTCCAGATCGTGCGGCTCGACCCCGGGCTTGGTGAGGGTGGAGACGGTGACGCGGTCGCCGCCGATCCGCTCGGCGAGGAACTGCATCGGATAGAACGACGCGACCACCTTCAGCTTGCCGTCCTCCCGGCCGTCCGACGCGTCGGCGGAGGAAGAGCAGGCCGTCAGCGCGAGCAGACCGAGGGCGGCCGTTCCCGCGGTGACGGCCGGAGGTATCAGATGGCGTACGTTCATGACTGTCATTTTCAACAAAACTGGAAACCATTGTCAACAAGCCAGGGTGAAAACGGGATGGAATCGGCACCTCCGGTTCGCCTCGCGGACCGTGGAAATCCGGTTCCGGTCCGGGGGCCCCTCGATTTGATCCCGGGGGCTCCCACGCCGGTAATCTGAGGCATTCGCCCAGCCGTCGTCCCTATGAAGAGAGCACCGTGGCCGCCGACAAGATCGACACGATCGTCAACCTGAGCAAGCGCCGTGGCTTTGTCTACCCCTGCAGCGAGATCTACGGTGGTCAGCGCGCTGCCTGGGACTACGGGCCGCTCGGAGTCGAGCTGAAGGAGAACATCAAGCGCCAGTGGTGGCGCTACATGGTCACCTCGCGCGAGGACGTCGTCGGTATCGACTCGTCGGTCATCCTGGCCACCGAGGTCTGGGAGGCGTCCGGCCATGTCGCGACCTTCTCCGACCCGCTCACGGAGTGCACCTCCTGCCACAAGCGGTACCGGGCCGACCACCTGATCGAGGCGTACGAGGAGAAGCACGGCGGCAAGTCGCCCGAGAACGGCCTCGCCGACATCAACTGCCCCCACTGCGGCACCAAGGGCGCCTTCACCGACCCCAAGCAGTTCTCCGGCCTGCTCGCCACCCACCTCGGCCCCACCCAGGACTCCGGCTCCGTCGCCTATCTGCGCCCCGAGACCGCGCAGGGCATCTTCACCAACTTCGCCCAGGTCCAGCAGACCTCGCGGAAGAAGCCCCCGTTCGGCATCGCCCAGATGGGCAAGTCCTTCCGGAACGAGATCACGCCCGGCAACTTCATCTTCCGGACCCGTGAGTTCGAGCAGATGGAGATGGAGTTCTTCGTCAAGCCGGGCGAGGACGAGCAGTGGCAGCAGTACTGGATGGACCAACGCTGGAACTGGTACACCGGCCTCGGCCTGCGCGAGGAGAACATGCGCTGGTACGAGCACCCGCAGGAGAAGCTCTCGCACTACTCCAAGCGCACCGCCGACATCGAGTACCGCTTCCAGTTCGGCGGCAACGAGTGGGGCGAGCTGGAGGGCGTCGCGAACCGTACCGACTACGACCTCTCCGCCCACTCCAAGGCGTCCGGCCACGACCTGTCGTACTTCGACCAGGAGGCCGGGGAGCGCTGGACCCCGTACGTCATCGAGCCCGCCGCCGGTGTCGGCCGGACCATGCTCGCCTTCCTCCTCGACGCCTACAACGAGGACGAGGCGCCCAACGCCAAGGGCGTCCTGGAGAAGCGCACGGTCCTGCGGCTCGACCCGCGGCTGGCCCCGGTGAAGGTCGCGGTGCTGCCGCTCTCCCGCAACCCGCAGCTCTCCCCGAAGGCCAAGGGCCTGGCGACCGACCTGCGGCAGAACTGGAACATCGAGTTCGACGACGCGGGCGCCATCGGCCGCCGCTACCGCCGCCAGGACGAGATCGGTACGCCGTTCTGCGTCACCGTCGACTTCGACACCCTCGACGACAACGCGGTGACCGTGCGCGAGCGCGACACCATGAAGCAGGAGCGGGTCTCCCTCGACCAGATCCAGGCGTACCTGGGCGCCCGTCTGCTGGGCTGCTGACCCTCGTACGACGACCGGCCCGGGGCCGGCCGGGCCGTGTGCCCGGCCGGCCCCGGGCCTTTCCACGCGGAAAACCGGATGCCCCGGGCGCCCCGGCCGGGGTAACGTCACCGCCATGTCTTCGTTCTTCCAGATCTACGAGTGAGAGCGCGGCGGCGACCGCGGCGGTGAAACCCCCGGCCCCGCCCCCTTCTGACCCCCACAGTCATTTCTCACCCCGAACGGGAGAACCCCATGGCCAAGAGCCGAAACAACCTCCTCGGCGTCGGCGGACAGCGCCGCAAGCTGTCCCGCTCCGGACAGCAGACCGGCGGACCGGCGGGCGCCGCCGACCGCAGGGCTGCCGCCGACCAGAAGGCCGACCTGGTGGCCCGGATGCGCCGGCGCACCGCGGACGACACCGACGCCGCCCCTGAGCCGGAGACCCCCGACGCCGCGGAGCCCGCGACCCCGGACACCCAGGACGCCTGACCGCACCGGTGCCCGGGAGGCCCTCGCCCCTCCCGGGCACCGCCCGGCGGCCTGGTGTCGTCGGCGGTCTGCGCCACCGTCGTGGCTGTTCGCGCAGTTCCGCCCCCTATGCCTTCGGCAATGGGGGACCCCCAGCGCCTTGGCCCTCCGGGTTGCCGCCTTACTACCCGGATCCCGCCCGGCGACCTCGTGTTGTCGGCGGTCTGCGCCACCGTCGTGGCCGTTCGCGCAGTTCCCCGCGCCCCTAGGTTGCCTCTCTTGCCGTCCTCGTGGAAAGGCGGGGCCCTCTTTTCAGGGGCGGTGCTGGGGAGAGCATTTAG
>NZ_JBFADP010000071.1:0-38621 GCF_040641415.1 Streptomyces sp. NPDC020875
GATGAGGTCGATGCCGTGGAGGCGCATGGTACGGGGACGACGCTCGGGGATCCGATCGAGGCGCAGGCGTTGCTCGCGACCTACGGCCAGAACCGCCCGGAAGACCGGCCGCTCTGGCTCGGTTCCCTGAAGTCCAATATCGGCCACCTGGGTGCCGCGGCGGGTGTAGCCGGTGTGATCAAGATGGTGATGGCGCTACGCAACGGGAAGCTGCCGCGCACCTTGAACGTGGACGAGCCGACACCGCATGTCGACTGGTCAGCGGGTTCAGTGGAGTTGCTGACCGAGGAACGGTCGTGGCCGGAGGCCGAGCGCCCGCGCCGGGCCGGAGTTTCCGCCTTCGGGGTCAGTGGAACCAATGCCCATCTGATTGTCGAGCAGGCGCCCGAGGCGGCGGATGCGTATGAAGGCTCTGGTCCGGTGGTGGTATCGGATGGGGTGCTGCCGTGGGTGGTGTCGGCGCGGTCGGAGGGGGCGTTGCGTGAGCAGGCCCGTCGGCTCCTCGACCATCTCGATCGCAATCCGCGGCTCACGACCGCTGAGGTCGGACACGCCCTGGCCACGGGCCGGGCGGTCTTCGATCACCGGGCCGTGGTGATCGGCCGAAGCCGGACCGACTGTCAGAACGGGCTGACGGCCCTGGCCGCCGGTGAGCCGTCCCCTCATATCGTCACTTCCGCGGTGGCCTCCGAGCCCGGCCGGACAGTCCTGGTGTTCCCCGGGCAGGGGGCGCAGTGGATCGGTATGGGTGTGGGGTTGTTGGAGTCCTCGCCTGTTTTCGCCGAGCATCTGGGGGCTTGTGCGGCGGTTCTTGAGCCGTTTACGGGTTGGGATGTGGTGGATGTTCTTCGGGGTGTGGAGGGTGTTCCGGGGTTGGATCGGGTGGAGGTGGTTCAGCCTGCGTTGTGGGCGGTGATGGTGTCGCTGGCGCGGTTGTGGGAGCACTTGGGTGTGGTGCCGGATGCGGTGGTGGGGCATTCGCAGGGGGAGATCGCGGCTGCGCATATCGCGGGTGTGCTGTCTCTGGAGGACTCGGCGCGGGTGGTGGCGCTGCGGTCACAGACGATCGCGGCTCTCGCGGGACCGGGCGGGATGGTCTCCCTGCCCTTGTCCAGGCCGGATGCCTCGGCTCTGATCGAACGATGGAACGGACGGCTTACCGTCGCCACGGTCAACGGACCCACCGCCACGGTGGTCGCCGGTGATATCGATGCCGTAGAAGAGTTGCTGACGCACTGTGAGGGCGTGCAGATCCGCGCGCGGAGGATCCCGGTGGACTACGCCTCACACACCCCCCACATGGCAACCCTCAAGGATCGGTTGCTGGACCTGCTTTCCCCGATTCAGCCCCGGCCTGGCTCTGTCGCGTTCTATTCCTCCGTCGCCGGTCATACCGGTGGTCCGATGCCGGACACCACGGTGATGAATGCCGGCTACTGGTACGACAATCTGGCCACGACCGTCGACTTCGAGGCTGCGACGAAGGCTCTGCTGGACGACGGGCACACCCTGTTCATCGAGTCCAGCCCCCACCCCGTCCTGAGCCATCCCGTCCAGGAGACCGCCGAACACCAAGCCGACACGGCTGACGTCACCGTCACCGCCACCGGAACCCTCCGCCGCGACGACGACACCTGGCAACGCGTCCTCACATCCCTCGCCACCGCCCACACCCACACCACCATCGACTGGACCCGCTTCTACGCCCCCACCACCGGAACCGTCGACCTCCCCACCTACCCCTTCCAACACCAGCACTACTGGCTCCTGGAAAACCCCACCACAACCACCGATCCCCAGGCCCTCGGACTGCGCGCCGCCGACCACGGACTGCTCGGGGCCTCCGTCGCCCTGGCGGCCGGCGACGGTCGGCTGTTCACCGGGAGCCTTTCCCTGCGGACCCATCCCTGGCTGGCGGACCACGCCGTCCACGACACCCCGCTGCTGCCGGGTACCGCGTTCGTCGAACTCGCCCTCCACTCGGGGCGGAGTGTCGGCACCCCCCACCTCCGGGAGCTGATCCTCGAAGCGCCCCTGACTCTTCCTCCGGTCGGCGGAGTCCAGCTCCAACTGCTGGTGGAGGAGGCGTCCGACGACGACGGCAACCGGGCCCTCACCATCCACTCCCGACCCGATGACGCACCCTCGGACCGGCCCTGGACCCGTCATGCCACCGGCACCCTGACCGCCCGGCCGCTGTCCGGCGCCACGGACACCACGGCCTGGGCGCGGCCGACGGCCTGGCCGCCGACCGGTGCGGTACCTGTGGAGATCGAGGAGCTGTATCCGTCCCTGGCCGCCGAGGGCTACCAGTACGGGCCCGCCTTCCGGGGCGTACGCGCCGTATGGCAGGACGGTGAAGAGGTGTACGCCGAAGTGGTGCTGCCGGACGAGGGACACCCGGACGGCTCCGCCTTCGGTATCCACCCCGCCCTCTTCGACGCCGCGCAACATCCGATCGGAGCCGTGGATACGGAGCGAAGCCCCGGCGAGGTGCCCCTGCCGTTCGCCTGGTCGGACGTCGAGCTGTACGCCGTCGGTGCCCGCGAGCTACGGGTCCGGATCACCCCCGCCGATACGGGAACCTTCCGCCTCCGGCTGGCCGACCCCACCGGGCGGCCCGTCGCTGACGTGGCATCGCTCGCCATGCGGTCGATCACGCCGGAGCAGCTGGCGAAGGCCGTCGCGTCGACCCGGGACGACCAGCTGTTCCGCCTGGCCTGGACCCCCGTCCCCGTGGCCGAGGCCCCGGTACTCGGCCGGGTGACGTTCGCGGGTTCCGCCGTACCCGAGGCACTGGTGGCGGCGCTGCCCGACGGCACCGTGGTCGACCACCGTACGGATCCGGCATCGATACCCGCCGACGACACCGCCCCCGGGCCGGATCTGGTGATCGCCACCGGGCTGCTCAGCCGTTCCGCCGACACCGACCCCGAAACCGACGACGTTCCGGGTTCCGCGCGCACCGCCGTGCGGTACGTCCTGGACACGGTCCGGTCATGGCTGGCCGAGGACCGTCCGGCCGAGTGCCGACTGGTGTTCCTCACCGAACGTGCCGTAGCAGTCGACCCCGACACCGAATCGCCCGGCCCGGCGGACGCCGCCGCCTGGGGCCTGATCCGTACGGCCCAGACCGAGCACCCGGGCCGATTCGCCGTGATCGACCTCGCCGACGAGAACACCGTCCCGGCCGAAGCGTTCCGGAGCGCGCTGGCCGGCGACGAGCCGCAACTGGCCGTCCGAGACGACGACCAGCGGCTCTACGTACCCCGACTCGTTCGGGAGACCCCGCCACCGGACGCCGAAACAGACTTCGACGCGGACGCGGACGCGGACGCGGACGCGGCACCGGAACGGCAGGCGGGCGGCGGCGCGCCCGAGCCGATCGCGAGCGGCACCGTCCTGATCACCGGCGGTACGGGCACCCTCGGCGGGCTCTTCGCCCGCCGGTACGCGACGGCCCCCGGAGTCGGCCATCTGCTGCTGGCGAGCCGACGCGGCCCCGAAGCCCCCGGAGCCGCCGAACTCGCCGCCGAACTGACCGAGCTGGGGGTGAAGGTCACCGTCGCGGCCTGCGACACCGCCGACCGCGCCGCCCTCGCCGCCCTGCTGGCGACTGTTCCGGACGAGCATCCGCTGACAGCCGTCGTCCATTGCGCGGGCGTTCTCGACGACGGCGTACTGACGTCCCTGACACCGGAGCACATCGACAGAGTGTTCCGTCCGAAGGTCGACGTGGCCTGGCATCTGCACCAGCTCACCCGCGATCACGACCTCACGGAGTTCGTCCTCTTCTCCTCCGTGTCGGGCGTACTGGGCAGCCCCGGACAGGGCAACTACGCGGCGGCGAACGTCTTCCTCGACGCGTTGGCCCAGAGCCGTCGTGCCGAGGGACTGCCCGCCACATCAGTGGTCTGGGGGCTGTGGGCCGACAGCAGCGACATGACCGGCCACCTGGTGGCGGCGGATCTCACCAGGATCGCCCGGCTCGGGATCGAGCCCGTCACGGCGGAGGAGGGACTGGCGCTCTTCGAGGCCGCCCGAGCCGCCCGGACGGCCTGCCCCGTCGCCGCGAAGATCGGGTCGGACCTGCTGCGGACGCGGCTGGAGACCGGGACGCTTCCCGCCGTCCTCCAGGGGCTCGTACGCGCACCCGTCCGCAGGGCCGCCACGTCGGCGGCCACGGCGACCGACGCCGACGGTCTCCGTACGCGACTCGCCCGGCTCGCACCCGAGGAGGCGGAGGAGACCCTGACCGCCCTCGTCCGTACCCATGTGGCACTGGTCCTCGGCCACACCGCGTCCGACGCGGTCAACACCGACCGGGCGTTCAAGGACCTCGGCTTCGACTCGCTGACCGCCGTCGAACTGCGCAACCGGATCAACGCCGCCACCGGCCTCCGGCTCGCCGCCGGACTCGTCTTCGACCATCCCACCCCGCGACGACTGGCCCGCCATCTCCATGCCCTACTCGCCCCGACGGCGGGGGCGACCGCCGCCCCGGCCGTCGCCGCCCCGGCGGTCGCGGGGACCGTCGCCGCCGACGAGCCCATCGCGATCGTGGGCATCGGCTGCCGGTACCCGGGCGGAGTGCGCTCCGCCGACGAACTGTGGGACCTGGTGGCGAACGGGCGGGACGCCGTGGCCGAGTTCCCCGGCGACCGGGGCTGGGACATGGAGAAGCTGTACGACCCCGATCCCGACCGGCCCGGCACGACCTACGTCCGGGAGGGCGGCTTCCTCTACGACGCCGACGCCTTCGACCCCGCCTTCTTCGGCATCAACCCGCGCGAAGCCCTCGCCATGGACCCCCAGCAACGACTGCTGCTGGAAGTCGGCTGGGAGACCCTCGAACGCGCCGGGATCGACCCCACCGCCCTCCGTGCCACCTCGACCGGTGTGTTCACGGGAGTCATGTACGGCGACTACGGCAGCCGGCTCGGGTCGGTCCCCAGGGACCTGGAGGGTTATCTGATCAACGGGAGTGCGGGCAGTGTCGCCTCCGGCCGACTCTCCTACACCCTCGGATTCGAAGGCCCGGCCGTCACCGTCGACACGGCCTGCTCGTCGTCGCTGGTGGCCCTCCATCTGGCCGCACAGGCGCTGCGTCAGGGGGAATGCTCCCTGGCTCTGGCCGGTGGTGTCACGGTGATGTCGACACCCGATGTGTTCACCGAGTTCAGCCGACAGCGGGGGCTCGCGAGGGACGGCCGGTGCAAGGCGTTCGCGGAGGCCGCCGACGGTACGGGTTGGGCGGAGGGTGTGGGGCTGCTGTTGCTGGAGCGGCTTTCCGACGCGCGGCGAAACGGTCATCGGGTGTTGGCGGTGATCCGTGGTTCGGCGGTGAATCAGGACGGTGCGAGTAACGGGTTGACGGCGCCGAATGGGCCTTCGCAGGAGCGGGTGATTCGGCAGGCGCTGGCGAATGCGGGGCTTGCGGCGGATGAGGTCGATGCCGTGGAGGCGCATGGTACGGGGACGACCCTCGGGGATCCGATCGAGGCGCAGGCGTTGCTCGCGACGTATGGGCAGGGCCGTTCGGAGGGGCGGCCGTTGTGGCTCGGGTCGTTGAAGTCGAATATCGGTCATGCTCAGGCGGCGGCGGGTGTGGGTGGGGTCATCAAGATGGTGATGGCGATGCGGTACGGGGTGTTGCCGAGGACGCTGCATGTAGATGAGCCGTCGTCGTTCGTGGACTGGTCGGCGGGTTCGGTGGAGTTGCTGACCGAGACGCGGTCCTGGCCGGAGATCGATCGCCCACGGCGGGCCGGTGTGTCGTCGTTCGGGGTCAGTGGAACCAACGCCCATCTGATTGTGGAGCAGGCGCCCGAGGCGGCGGATGCGTCTGAGGGCTCTGGTCCGGTGGTGGTGGCGGGTGGGGTGTTGCCGTGGGTGGTGTCGGGGAAGTCGGAGGGGGCGTTGCGTGAGCAGGCCCGTCGGCTCCTCGACCATCTCGATCGCAATCCGCAGCTCACGACCGCTGAGGTCGGGCACGCCCTGGCCTTGAGTCGGGCGGTGTTCGACCATCGGGCCGTGGTCATCGGCCGGGATCAGTCTGATTATCGGGACGGGCTGGCCGCGTTGGCGGCCGGTGAGCCCTCTGGGCGGTTGGTGTCCGGTCTGGCGCCTGACAGCAGGGGACGTACGGTCTTCGTCTTTCCCGGGCAGGGGGCGCAGTGGATCGGTATGGGTCTGGGATTGCTGGAGTCCTCGCCCGCCTTCGCCGAGCATCTGGAGGCTTGTGCGGCGGCTCTTAAAACCTTTACCGGTTGGGAGCTGGTCGACGTCCTTCGGGGTGTGGAGGGTGCTCCGGGGCTGGATCGGGTGGACGTGGTTCAGCCTGCTCTGTGGGCGGTGATGGTGTCGCTGGCCCGGCTCTGGGAGCACTTGGGCATCGTCCCGGATGCGGTGGTGGGTCACTCCCAGGGGGAGATCGCTGCCGCGCATATCGCGGGTGTGCTGTCGTTGGAGGATTCCGCGCGGGTGGTGGCGCTGCGGTCGCAGACGATCGCGGCTCTCGCGGGACCGGGCGGGATGGTCTCCCTGCCCCTGTCCAGGTCGGATGCCTCGGCTCTGATCGAACGGTGGGCTGGTCGGATACTCGTGGCGGCGGTGAACGGTCCGCTGTCGACCGTGGTCGCAGGCGATGCCGATGCCCTGGCGGAGCTCCTGGCGCACTGCGAGGCCGTACAGATCCGGGCGCGGAGGATTCCGGTGGATTACGCCTCCCACACCGCCCACATGGAAGCACTCAAGGATCGGTTGACGGAGCTGCTTTCTCCGATTCAACCCCGGTCGGCCTCGGTGGCGTTCTATTCCTCCGTCGCCGGTCATACCGGTGGTCCGATGCCGGACACCACGGTGATGAATGTCGGCTACTGGTACGACAATCTGGCTACGACTGTTGATTTCGAGGCTGCGACGAAGGCTCTGCTGGACGACGGCCACACCCTGTTCATCGAGGCCAGTCCCCACCCCGTCCTGACCCATCCCGTCCAGGAGACCGCCGAACACCACGCCGATACGGCTGACGTCACCGTCACCGCCACCGGAACCCTCCGCCGCGACGACGACACCTGGCAACGCGTCCTCACATCCCTCGCCACCACCCACACCCACACCACCATCGACTGGACCCGCTTCTACGCCCCCACCACCGGAACCGTCGACCTCCCCACCTACCCCTTCCAACACCAGCACTACTGGCTCCTGGAAAACCCCGACGAATCCGGCGGACCCGACGAAACGAGGGGCGGCCGTCCGGCCACCGCCGTCGTCGATCCGGCCGAGGCCGAGTTCTGGGACGCGGTCGACCGGGAGGACCCGGCCGCCCTGATCAGCACCCTCGGGCTCGGAGACGCCACCGACCTGCCCGCCGTACTCGCCGCGATGTCGTCGTGGCGTCGTCGCCGGGCGGACCGCTCCGTACGGGACACCTGGCGCTACCGCGCGACCTGGAAGCTCCTGCCCGGCATGGGTTCCGCTCCCGCCCCCGGCTCCCGTCCGGGGCGGGGACCGGACGACGGCGGCTGGCTGGTGGTCGTCCCCGCGTCCGTCGCCCGGGACCCCGCCGCGGTCGCGGTGATCGAGGCGCTGCGGCGACGCCGTACCCGAGTGGTCCGGTGCGAGGTGCCGCCCGCCGAGCTGTGGGACCGTACGGCACTCGGCCGACGGCTCGCCGCCGCACTGGCCGACAGCGGCGAGACCCCGAACGGCAACGAAGCCGATGGACGGCTCACCGGTGTGCTCTCCCTCGCCGCACTCGGCGACGACGGTGTCGCCGCCGCCCACCAGCCGGTATCGGACGGGCTCGCGGGCACCGTTACCCTCGTACAGGCCCTGGCGGACGCGGGAGTTGAGGCCCGGCTGTGGTGTCTGACCCGCGAGGCCGTGGCCACCGGTCCCGCCGACACCGTGCGAAACCCGCTCCAGGCCCAGATCTGGGGCCTGGGCCGGGCGGTGGCGCTGGAGCGGCCGGAGCGTTGGGGCGGGCTCGTGGACGTCCCCGCCCGGCTGGACGCGCGGACCATCGACCTCCTGTCCGCCGTCCTCGTGAACAGCGGCGAGACGAGTAGGGGAGGGGCGGGCGGTGGCCATGGCGAGGACGAGATGGCCGTACGTGCCTCCGGGGTCTACGGCCGGCGGCTGACGCGCGCGCCGCTGGACGACGGCGCGGCCCCGGGCCCGGACGGGGACTGGCGTCCGCGCGGCACCGTACTGGTCACCGGCGGCGCCGGTGCGGTCGGTTCGCACATCTGCCGCTGGCTGGCCCGGGCCGGGGCGCCCCATCTGCTGCTCGTCGGCAGACGGGGCGCGGAGACCCCCGGCATCGGGGAGCTGACGGCGGAGCTGATCGAGCTGGGTTCGCGGGTGACCGTGGCCGCCGTCGACGCCGCCGACCGCGACGGGCTCCGGGACGTACTGGCGTCGATCCCGGCGGAGTATCCGCTGCGGGCCGTGTTCCACGGTGCCGCCGTACTCGCCGACGGGTTGGTGGAATCCCTCACGCCGGACCGGCTGGCCCGGGTGCTCCGGCCCAAGGTGGCCGCCGCCGTGGCGCTCCACGAACTGACCGCCGCCCGGAACCTGGACGCGTTCGTCCTCTTCTCCTCGGCGGCGGGGGGTGTCTGGGGGAGTGCCGGACAAGGCGGGTACGGCGCCGCCAACGCCTTCGCCGACGCCCTGGCCGAAACGCGCCGGGCGGCCGGGCTGAAGGCGACCGCCGTCGCCTGGGGATCCTGGGGCGGCGGCGGACTGGTCAGCGACGAGGCGGAGGAACGGCTGCGCGGGCGGGGGCTGCCGCCGATGGCACCCGAGACGGCGACGGCGGCCCTGGCCGCGTCACTGGGCCGGGACGAGACTCGGATCACGGTCGCCCGGGTCGAGTGGGCCGACTTCGCCCCCGTACTGACCGCGGTCCGCCCCAGCCCGCTGATCGCCGATCTCCCCGACCTCGCCCCTCACCCGGCGGCCGGGGCCGGGGCCGGGGCCGGGGCGAACGATGACGGCGCCGCGGCACCGGAGGGCGATCTGGCGGCCCGGCTGAGGGAGCTGCCGGACACCAAGCTGGACGAGGCCCTGCTGGCCACCGTACGGGGGCACTCGGCGGCCGTACTCGGTTTGGAAGGACCGGCGGCGATCCGCGCCGACCGGGCCTTCAGCCTCGCCGGATTCGACTCCCTCACCGCCATGGAGATGCGGAACCGGCTACGGCGCGTCACGGGCCTGCCGCTCTCCACGACCCTGCTGTTCGACCATCCGACACCGGTCGCCGTGGCCCGGTATCTGCGGGAGGAACTGTTCCCGGAACGGGCGGCCGGTGCCGACGGCGAGTCACCCGGACCGTCCGTCGTAGAAGACCCCGGGCAGGCCCGTGACCCCCGCGAGGCCGGTGACACCCCCCGGGCGGCCGACGGCCCGTCGCTGGACGACATGGACGTGGCCGACCTGGTGCGGACGGCGATGCGGAACAACACCGTTCCCGACGAGACGCGGAGGTCGTGATGGCCGATTCCCAGGACGCGGTCGTCGAGGCGCTGCGGGCCTCCCTCAAGGAGACGGAGCGCCTGCGGCGGATCAACGCGGAGCTGGCCGACGAGGCCGCCGCTTCCCGCGAGCCGATCGCCGTCATCGGCATGAGCTGCCGCTTTCCCGGCGGGGTGCGCTCCCCGGAGGAGCTGTGGAACCTGCTCGTCGAGGAGCGGGACGCCGTCTCCGGCTTCCCGGAGAACCGGGGCTGGGACCTGGACGCCCTGTACGCGCCGGAACCCGGCGTCCACGGCACGTCGTATGTGCGCGAAGGCGGCTTCCTCTACGACGCCGACGAGTTCGACCCCGGATTCTTCGAGATCAGCCCGCGCGAGGCGATGGCCGTCGAACCCCAGCAGCGGCTGCTGCTGGAAACCTCGTGGGAGGCGATCGAGCGGGCCGGTATCGACCCGACGACCCTGCGCGGCAGCCGGACCGGAGTCTTCATGGGGATAGCGCGCCAGGAGTACGGGCCGCCGACGCACCGGTCACCGGAAGCCCTGGAGGGCTATCTGATGACCGGCACCGCGACCGCCGTCGCCTCGGGGCGGATCGCGTACACGGGAGGCTTCGAAGGCCCGGCCGTCACCATCGACACGGCATGCTCGTCGTCGCTCGTCACCCTGCATCTCGCGGTCCGGGCGCTCCGCACCGGGGAGTGCACGGCGGCCCTGGCGGGCGGGGTGACGGTGATGACGACACCCGGTGTCTTCACCGAGTTCTCCCGCCAGCGGGGCCTGGCGCCGGACGGCCGGTGCAAGCCGTTCTCGGCCGCCGCCGACGGTACGGCCTGGGGCGAGGGCGTCGGCGTCCTGCTGCTGGAACGGCTCTCCGACGCCCGCCGCCTCGGCCACCCCGTACTCGCCGTCATCCGGGGCTCCGCCGTCAACCAGGACGGCGCGAGCAACGGACTGACCGCCCCCAACGGGCCCTCCCAGCGGCGCGTCATCCGGCAGGCGCTGGCCGACGCCCGGATCCGGCCCGACGACGTCGACGCCGTCGAGGCGCACGGCACCGGCACCCCCCTGGGCGACCCGATCGAGGCCCAGGCCCTGATCGCCGCCTACGGGAAGGGCCGGGCCGCCGGCCGGCCGCTCCAGGTGGGATCGGTGAAATCCAATATCGGCCATCCGCAGTGCGCGGCCGGTGTCGCCGGAGTCATCAAGATGGTGCTGGCCATGCGGCACGGCACCCTGCCGAGGACACTGCACCTCGACGAGCCGACACCCCATGTCGACTGGTCGGCCGGGACGGTGGAACTGCTGGCGAAGACCCGGCCGTGGCCTCGGACCGGCGGACGGCCCCGGCGGGCCGGGGTATCGGCGTTCGGCGTCAGCGGCACCAACGCCCATCTGATCCTCGAACAGGCCCCCGTGGCGGAGGAGACGGTACGGGACACCGCGCCCGGACCGCCCCACGGAGGCCGGGGACCGGTGCCGTGGCCGGTTTCGGCCCGCTCCGCCGAGGCCCTGCGGGGCCAGGCGGAGCGGCTGTACGCCTTCGCCGCCGCCGACACCGTCCCCGATCCCGTCGACATCGGCCGGTCGCTCGCGACGGGCCGCGCCCGGCTCGAACACCGGGCCGTGCTCATCGGACCCGACCGGGACACCCTGCTGAACGCCCTGGCATCCCTGCGCGACGGAACGGAAGCCCCCGGCCTGGTACGCGGCGTCGCCACCGGGAAACCCGGCGAAACCGTCTTCATGTTCCCCGGGCAGGGGTCGCGATGGGCGGGCACGGCCTCCGGGCTGTACGCCGCCTTCCCGGCCTTCGCCCACGCCGTGGACGAGGTCTGCGCCCACTTCGACACCGTCCTCCCCTTCGCCCTGAAACCCCTGCTGCTCGCCGCCGGGACCGACGAGGACACCGGGCGTACGGACATCGCCCAGGCCGCCCTGTTCACCCTCCAGACCGGCCTCTACCGGCTGATCACCCGGTACGGTCCGCGCCCCGGCCTGCTGATCGGCCACTCCGTCGGCGAGATCGCCGCCGCCCACGTCTCCGGCGCCCTCGACCTGGAATCGGCGACCCGGCTCGTGGCCGCCCGGGGCCGGATCATGCGTACGGCCGCCGAATCCGGCGCCATGCTGGCGGTCCGCGCCCCCGAGGACGCCGTCCGGGCCGCCCTCGGGCCGTACGACCGGATCGGTGTCGCCGCCGTCAACGGCCCCGACTCGGTAGTGGTCTCCGGCAGCCGCGACCAGATCCGGGACCTCCGGGCCCGGTTCGCCGCCGACGCCGTACGGACCAAACCGCTCGACGTCGGCCACGCCTTCCACTCACCACTCATGGACCCGGTCCTGGACGAGTTCGCCGGGGCCGTCGGGCCGCTGCGCCCCGGAACGCCGGAGACCGCCGTGATCTCGACCAGGACCGGCCGCGAGGCCGCACCCGCCGAACTGGCGTCCGTGGACCACTGGGTACGGCACGTCCGGGAACCGGTCCGCTTCCACGACGCGGTGGAGTCCGCCCGGGCGGCCGGGGCGAACCTCTTCCTCGACCTGGGCCCCGGCGCGACACTCGCGGGCCTCACCAAAGAGGCGTTCGCCGCCGACGGCGTGACCGGGGCCGAAGTCCTCGCGTCGGCCCGCCGGGACCGGGGGCCGGTCGAATCGCTGCTCGCCACCGCGGCCGAACTGGACGTCCGGGGCGCGGCCGTCGACTGGGCGGCCCTGACCGGCCCGGGCCGCCGGGTCGACCTGCCGACGTACGCCTTCGAACGGCGGCGGTTCTGGCTCGACACCCCGGCCGGAACGGGGACGGCCGACCTCGCCGCCGCCGGTCTCCGCGGACCCCGGCATCCGCTGCTGGGCGCCGTGGTCGACCACCCCGGCACCGGCGAACTGGTCCTCACCGGCCGATGGTCCACCCGAACCCACCCATGGCTCGCCGACCACCGCGTCTTCGGTGCGATCGTCGTACCGGCGACGGCCCAACTGGAGCTGGCGCTCTCGGCGGCCGAACTCGTCGGATGTACGACGGTCGGCGAACTGGTCCTGGAAACCCCGCTGATCGTGCCCGAGACGGGCGACGTACAGATCCGGGTCGTCGTCGGTACGGCCGACGACCCGGGACGGCGCCCCCTGGACGTCTACGCCCGGCCCGGCGACGACGACCGCACGGCCGGGGGCTGGACCCGGCACACCAGGGGACACCTGGCACCCGGCCCGACCCGCACCGCCACCGTCGGCACCGATACCGGGAGTCCGGCCGCCGTCTGGCCGCCCGCCGGGGCGACCCGGCTCGAACTCGACACCGACGGCTTCTACACGGCCGCGGCGGCGGCTGGCTTCGACTACGGGCCCGGCTTCCGCGGACTCCGGGAGATCTGGCGGCTCGGCGAAGACCTCCACGTCCGGGCCGGGCTCCCGGACACCGACCGCCCGGACGCCGACGGATACGCCCTCCACCCGGCGCTCCTCGACTCGGTCCTGCACGCCGTGGCGGCCGGCGGGATCATCGGCATGGACGGCGACCGGGGCCGGATGCCCTTCTCCTGGTCCGGGGTGGAAATGACCGGCCGCTGCGGCCCGACCGTACGGGCCCGGATCACCCCCGTCGGCGAAGAGACCGTATCCCTCACCCTCACCGATGAAGCGGGCCACGAGACCGCCCGGATCGCGGCCCTGACACTCCGCCCCGCCGGAGCCGGGGAAGTGCCCGCAGGACCGGGACACCACGGCCGGTCGCTCTTCGACATCTCCTGGCGGCCCCTCCACCGCGACGAACGGCGCACCGACCCCGGACCGTGGAGCGTCATCGGCACCGGCGACGGCCCCGTCGCCCCGCTCACCACGCCCGGCGGGGACCGCGTCACACACCACGACACCCACGACACCCTGGACGAACTCCTCACCGGCCCGGCACCCCGCCACATCGTCCTCCGCGCCGACCGCACCACCGCCACCGGGCCCGGACCGTTCACCGACGTCCGTGACACCGCCGTACGCGTACTCGCCCTGGCCCAGCGCTTCCTCGCCGAGGAACGGCTGGCCGGAAGCACCCTGGTCGTCCTCACCCGGCTGGCCGTCGACACCGGCGGCGACCAGGTCGAAAGCCTCCCCGGCGCCTCCCTGTGGGGACTCGTACGCTCCGCCGCGACCGAACACCCCGGCAGATTCCGGCTGATCGACATCGACGACGACCCGAGGTCCGCCGACCGGCTCCCCGACGCGCTCGCCGCCGACGCCGACCAGCTCGCCCTGCGGCGCGGCCAATGCCTCGTCCCCCGGCTGGCACCGGCCGCGCCCGCCGCCCACCGGCTGCCGCCCCCGCCCCACGGACACCGGCTCGGCATCCCCCGCAGGGGCACCCTGGAGAACCTCACCTGGGTGCCCTGCCCCGAGGCGGCGGCACCCCTGACGAGCGGACAGGTACGCGTCGCCGTCCAGGCCGCCGGGCTCAACTTCCGGGACGTCACGATCGCGCTGGGACTGGTGGCGAGAACGGCCTTCGACACCGGGATCGGCAGCGAAGGCGCGGGAACGGTACTGGAGGTCGCCGACGACGTCACCGGCCTCGCCCCCGGCGACCGGGTGATGGGCGCCTTCACCGGCGCCTTCGGCCCGGTGACCGTCGCCGACCACCGCCTCCTGCTGCCCGTCCCCGACGACTGGAGCCACGCCCAGGCGGCATCCGTACCGAGCGCCTTCTTCACCGCCTACTACGCGCTGCACCGGGTGCTGAAGGTGACCGAGGGCGACCGGATCCTCGTCCACGCGGCGGCGGGCGGCGTCGGGATGGCCGCCGTACGGCTCGCCCGGCTCGCCGGTGCCGAGGTCTACGCGACCGCGAGCCCCGCCAAATGGCCCGCCCTGCGCGCCCTGGGCCTCGACGACGAACACCTGGCGTCCTCACGGGACCCGGGGTTCGCGGCCAAGTTCCTGGCCTCGACGGACGGCCGGGGCATGGACGCCGTACTCAACTCCCTCGCCCATGAGTTCGTCGACGCGTCACTGACCCTGCTGCCCCGGGGCGGGGGCTTCGCCGAGATGGGGAAGACCGATATCCGCGACCCCCGCGAGGTCGCCGAGCGGCACCCCGGAGTCCGCTACCGGGCCTTCGACGTCTACGAGGAGGGGCCCGACGCGCTCCGGGACCTGCTCGGGGCCGTCATGGCACTCTTCGCCGACGGCGCGCTCGAACTCAACCCGGTCTCCGTCCGCGACATCCGCGACGCCCGTACGGCGTTCCGCGAGATGAGCCGGGGACAGCACACCGGCAAACTCGTCTTCGACCTCGGCGGCGGCTTCGGCGGCGGGACCGTCCTGGTCACGGGCGGCACCGGGGGAGTGGGCTCCCGGCTGGCCCGGCATCTCGTCACCGAGCACGGCGTACGCAGCCTGATCCTGGCGAGCCGCCGCGGCCCGGCCGCCGACGGGGCCCCGGCCCTCGCCGCCGAACTGGAACGGGCGGGCGCCACCGTCCGCGTGGTGGCCTGCGACATCGCCGACCGGACCGCCGTCGCCGGACTCCTCGACACGACACCGCGCGGATACCCCCTGACGGCCGTCGTCCACACGGCGGGCGAACTCGCCGACGGCACCCTCACGTCACTGACCCCCGAGCACCTGGACCGGGCCCTGCGAGCCAAAGCGGGCGGCGCCGTACACCTGCACGAACTCACCCGCGACCGCCCCCTGTCGGCCTTCGTCCTCTGCTCCGCGCTCGCGGGCACCCTCGGCAACGGCGGACAGGCCGGCTACGCCGCCGCCAACACCTTCCTCGACGGACTGGCCGCACACCGCCGGGCCGCCGGACTGACCGGCACATCACTGGTCTGGGGGTGGTGGGAACAGACCCACGGCATGACCGCCGAACTGGACCGGACCGGCCTGGCACGGCTGCGGCGACCCGGCTTCGCGCCCATGACGGCCCCTGAGGCACTGGCCCTCTTCGACGCCGCCCTCGGACTCGGCGGCCCCGTACTCGTACCGGCGCGCCTGGACCTCGCCGCACTACGGGCCCGGCCCCGCGACGAACTCCCGTCGCCGCTGCGTGACCTCGCCGACGGCGGTCGTTCCCGCCCCGGCCGTAGGGAGACCGCCGACGACCCGAGGGGCCTGCCCCCGGGATTCGCCGACCTCCCCGACGACGAGGCCGGGACAGCCGTACTGAACTGGGTCCGTGCCCAGGCCGCCGTAGTGCTCGGCCACCCGTCCGCCGCCGCCGTCGACGCCGACCAGGCATTCACCCAACTCGGCTTCGACTCCCTGACCTCGGTCGAACTCTGCAACCGGCTCGCCGCGTCGACCGGGCTGCGGCTGCCGTCCACCCTCGTCTTCAGCCACCCCACACCACGCGAACTGGCCCGGCACCTGTCCGGACTGCTCCGCCCCCCTGCCGCGACCTCCGCCGCCGAAACCGCGACCGATACCGCCCCTGCGGCGCCTCCCGGCACCGGCCCGGCGCCCCACGGCGAACCCTCCGACGCCGGACTGGGCGACCTCGGCCTGGACGCGCTCCTCGACCTGGCCCTGGACGAGAGGGATGAGTGAGATGACGAACCCCGCGGATCGTCCGGCGGACGACGCCGACCGGGTCGAACGGGCGCTGCGCACCCTGCTGGCGGAACGCGACCGCCTCCGGCGGGAGAACGACGCCCTCAGGGCCCGCGACGCGGAACCGATCGCCGTGGTCGCCATGGCCTGCCGCTACCCCGGCGGAGTCTCGACGCCCGGCGAACTGTGGGAGATGATCCGCGACGGCCGGGACGTGGTGGCCGACTTCCCCACCGACCGGGGCTGGCGGGACGTCTTCGACCCGGACCCCGACACCATCGGCGGATCATATGTCCGGCACGGCGGATTCCTCACCGGCATGGCCGACTTCGACGCGGAGTTCTTCGGCCTCAGCCCCCGGGAGGCGCTGACCGTCGACCCCCAGCAGCGGCTGCTGCTGGAAACCTCGTGGGAAGTCCTCGAACGGGCCGGAATCGTCCCGGCCGAGCTGCGCGGCACCGACGTCGGGGTCTTCTCCGGCGTCAGCTCCCCCGAATACGGGACACGGTTCCTCACCGGCGGCCGAAGCGACCTGGAAGGACATCTGTCGCTCGGCAGCTCCCTGAGCGTGGCGACCGGCCGGGTGGCCTACACCCTCGGGTTCACCGGACCGGCCGTCACCGTGGACACCGCCTGCTCGTCGTCGCTGGTCGCCCTGCACCTGGCGGTACGGTCGCTGCGCTCCGGCGAATGCTCCCTCGCGCTCGCGGGCGGGGCGGCGGTGATGTCGACGCCCGCCGCCTTCGTCGAATTCTCCCGGCAGCGCGGCCTGGCGCCCGACGGCCGCTGCAAGGCGTTCGGCGACGGCGCCGACGGCACCGGCTGGGCCGAGGGAGTCGGCGTCCTGCTGCTGGAACGGCTCTCCGACGCCCGCCGCCGCGGCCACCCCGTACTCGCCGTCGTCCGCGGCTCGGCCGTCAACCAGGACGGTGCCAGCAACGGACTGACCGCCCCCAACGGCCGGGCCCAGGAGGACGTCATCCGCAAGGCGCTGGCCGACGCGGGCGTCCCCGCCGCCACGGTCGGCCTGGTCGAGGCCCACGGCACCGGAACCGTACTCGGCGACCCCATCGAGGCGGAGGCCCTGCTGGCGGTCTACGGCCGGGACCGGGCCGGACGCGGACCGCTGCGGCTGGGCTCCCTGAAGTCGAACATGGGCCATGCCCAGGCCGCAGCCGGGGTCGCCGGGGTGATGAAGGCCGTGCTGGCGATCCACCACGGACATCTGCCGAAGACCCTCCACGCCGACCGGCCCTCACACCATGTCGACTGGTCGTCCGGCGCGGTCGAACTGCTGGTGGAGGGGCGGGAATGGCCCGGGACCGACGGCCCGCGCCGGGCCGGGGTCTCGTCCTTCGGATTCAGCGGCACCAACGCCCATGCGATCCTGGAGGAGGCGCCGCCACCGGATCCGGCGGCCGGGATCGGCCCGGACGTCCCGCATCCGGCTGAGTCCGGCCCGGACGTCCCGCATCCGGCCGGACCGGTGCCGTGGGTGGTGTCGGGCCGGACCGCGAAGGCCCTGGCACACCAGGCGGGCCGGCTGCACGACGCCGTCACCGCCGCGCCGGACACCGACCCCGCCGACCCCGATCCCGCTGACTTCGCCGACATCGCGGCCATCGGCCGGTCCCTGGCCGTACACCGGACCGCGTTCGAACACCGCGCGGTCGTCATCGGGTCCCACCGGGCCGCCCTGCTCGACGGGCTCGCGGCCCTTCGCGACGGCACCGAGTCGCCCGGAGTGGTGCGCGGTGTCACCGGAGACCTCGGCGGCGTGGTCTTCGTCTTCCCCGGCCAGGGCGCCCAGTGGGCCGGAATGGGGCGGCGGCTGTACGACACCTTCCCCGTCTTCGCCCGTGCCTTCGACGACTGCGCCGCCGCCCTGTCCGAGTGGGTCGACTGGTCCCCGGTCGACGTACTGCGCGGCGCGCCGGGCACACCGCCACCCGACCGGGTCGACGTGGTGCAGCCCGTACTGTTCGCCGTCATGGTCGCCACCGCCGCCCTGTGGCGGTCCCGGGGGGTGGAACCGGCGGCCGTCGTCGGGCACAGCCAGGGCGAGATCGCCGCCGCCCAGGTCTGCGGAGCCCTGTCGCCACGCGATGCCGCCAAGACCGTGGCGCTCCGCAGCCGGGCCCTGACCGCCCTGGCCGGAGCCGGGGGCATGGCGTCCATCGGCGAGTCGGCGGACACCGTGACGGAACGCCTCGCCCAGTGGCACGGCCGCCTCGGTATCGCCGTCGTCAACGCCCCCCACTCGGTGGTGGTGTCCGGCGATCCGGACGCGATCGACGAACTCGTCCGTCAGGTGAAGGCCGAGGGCGCGCAGGCCCGGCGGATAGCGGTCGACTACGCCTCCCACTCCCACCAGGTGACCCGCGTCCGCGACCGGATCATCACATCGCTCGCCGATCTGCGTCCCACCACATCGGCCCTGCCGTTCTACTCCACCCTCCACGGGGAACCCGTCGACACGGCGGGGCTGGACGGCACCTATTGGTATGACAATCTGAGGGAGCGGGTGCGTTTCGAGACCGCCGTACGGCGGCTGGCCGACGACGGATACCGGGTCTTCGCCGAGATGGGCCCGCACCCCTTGCTGACCGTCCCCATCGAGGAGATCGTCGAGAAGTACGACGACGTCGTGGTCCTCTCGTCGGGGCGGCGGGACCGCGACGAGGCCGAGGCCGTCCTGGGCTCCCTGGCCCGGCTGTACGTCCGGGGCGCCGCCGTGGACTGGGCGGCCCCGCCGGGCCCGGTCCCCCGGGTCGAGCTGCCCACCTACGCCTTCCAGCGGCGCCGATACTGGCTCGACCCCCCGAGCCCGACGGCCCCGGCCGAACCGCCGCCCGGCCCGCCGGCCGAGGACGACGAGCCGCCCGTTCCGCTGCCGGAGCGGATCGCCGCCCTCCCCGAGGACGAGGCGGAGGCCGGCGTACTCGGCCATGTCCTGGAGAAGGTCGCCCTGGTACTCGGTCACTCCTCGGCCGGGGCCGTCGATCCCGACCAGGAGTTCAAGGACCTCGGCTTCGACTCCCTGCTCTCGGTGGAGCTGAGTAAACGACTGGCCGCCACGACCGGGCTCCGGCTGCGCGGAAACCTGGTGCTGCGACACCCCACCCCTCGGCTGACCGCCCGTCATATCCATACCGCGATCACCGGGCGCGCACCCCGGTAGAGCCCGCACCGGACCGCTCCGGACAGCCCCCGACGGCCCCCGGCCGGTCCTGCGGCCGACCCGGCTCGGCGCGGCCGCCGTCCCGCCGGCGGGACACCGGCGACACCCCCGTGACCTGTCCCCCCGCCGGTTCCCGACTCTCTTGACCGGCTGATCCACCGCCGTGAAGGTGGAGGCGATCTACGGCTTCCTCCGGTTCCCGCCGTCTCTCGTTGAGGGGTTGATCCGTTTGCTCTCGTACGGCGCGTCGCCCGCGCACCAAGCGATGTGGCTGGCCCAGAAGATGTCCCCCGACACCCTGAACCACGCGATGATCCTCTGGGACGTGGACGGCGAACTGGACCGGGCGGCCATGGCGTCCGCGTTCCGGTACGTACTGGACGAGGCGGAGGTCCTCCGGATCACCTTCACCGACTTCACCGACTTCACCGCCGGCGAGGGCGGCACCGGCGGCCCCTTACGGCTGATCCCCCGGGAACTCGGGGACTGGCAGCCGTTCCACCTCGACCTCGGCGCCGAACCCGACCCCGAACAGGCCGCGCGCGACCGCCTCGCCGAGTTGCTGGGCCGGCCGTTCGACCTGGCACGGGACCTGCTGTTCCGGCTGGGCACGGTCACCCTCGCCCCGACCCGCTCACTGGTGGTGATCGCGTACCACCACCTCATATCGGACGGCTACGGCGCGGGCGGACTGCTCTCCCGGCGTCTCGCCGAGGTGTACACGGCCCTGGTCCGGGGGGCGGAGATCCCCGAACCGCCGCATCCGTGGGACGCCCGGTCCTACGCCGCCACCATGGCCGCGTACCGAGACTCGCCCGCGTACGCGGACGACACGGAGTTCTGGCGCGACTATCTGAAGGACGCCCCCGCCCCCGCCCGGGTGCCGGGCATCGCCCTGAGCGAGCCGGAACACGCCGCCCTCGCCGAACCGGTGAGCGCCGCCGACCGCTGGTCGGAGCTGGCCGACGCCATCGGCATGGTCAGCCGTACGCTCACCGTCCCGCGCGCCGAGGCCGACACCTGGGCCGAGGCCGCCGCGTCCATGGGCGTCTGGCTGTCGTCCCTGCTGACCACCGCGACCGCGGTCTACCTCCGGCACCGCTGCGACCGCCCCGCGTTCCTGCTCTCCCTGGCCGTGGGCAACCGCGCCGGAGCGGCGAGCCGCACCCCCGGCCTCGCCGTCAATGTCGTACCCGTACGTGCCGACGTGCCGCTCGGCGCCAGCCTCGCCGAACTCACCGACACCCTGGGCGACGAGACCTACGACATCCACGACCACACCGGCTGCCACTACTCCGACATCCAGCGGGCGAGCGGAACAGCGCTGGGCGACCGAAGCCCCTTCGGCACCGTCGTCAATGTCGTCGAGTTCGCGGAGCGGCTGACCTTCGGCGAAAGCCCGGCGCGCTATATCGGCGCGACCAACGGCGCCTTCGACGAACTCTCCGTCAGCGTCTCCACGGACCGGAGCGCGGGCGGCGATCTCCACCTCAGACTCGACGCCCCCCGGGGCCTCTACTCCCGGGCCGAGCTGCGCCTCATCGGCACCGACCTGATCGCTCACATCCGGGCGGCGGTGGCCGCCGGGCCCGACGCCCCGGCCGGCGCCCTGGACGTGGTCACCGGCGCCGACCGGGAACCCGTACCGACGGTCCCCCGCCCCGCCGGGGCGGCACTCCCCGGGCTCACGGTCCCGGAACTCTTCGCCCGCCGGGTGGCACGTGACCCCGACGCGGTGGCGCTGGTCCACGCGGGCACCACGACGACCTACCGCGAACTCGACGAACGCTCCGACCGGCTGGCCGAAGCGCTGCGCCGTCGGAGCATCGGACCCGGGACGGTCGTGGCGGTGGCGCTGCCCCGGTCGGCCGAACTGGTCGTCGCCCTGCTGGCCGTCGCCAAGTCGGGCGGCGCCCAGCTGCCGGTCGACCCGGCCCACCCGGCCCCGCCCGCCGCTTCGGCGACCGGTATACGCGCCCTGCTCACCGACCCGGCGACGGCCGACGCGACGACCGGCGGTGTGCCAGCCGCGTTCCGGGACGTACCGGTGATCCCGGTCGACGCCACCGGGCCGGACACCGGGTGCGAGGGCCCGGAAGCGACACCGGGACCGCCCCGCCCGGACGGGACGCTGGCCGTGATGTACGGCTCCGGAGCGGCCGACGCGGCCACCGGAGTCGCCGTCACCCACCGCAACATGGAGCGGCTCGTCCTCGACCACCACTGGCGGGAGGGCGCCCGGGGGCCCGTGCTCTGGCACACCCCGCCGACCTCGGAAGCGCTCGCCCTCGAAATGTGGGTGCCCCTGCTCAACGGCGGCCGGATCGTCGTCGCGCCGCCCGGCGAACCCGACATCGACACCCTGAACACGGTCCGGACGGACCACCCCGGCTGTGTCGTCGTCCTGCCCCCGGCCCTCTTCGAGACGGTCGCCGCGGACCGCCCCGAACGCCTCACCGGCTTCCGCGAAGTCTGGAGCTGCGGCGGCCCGGTCTCCGCGGCGGCCGTCCGCAGAATCCGGACGGCCTGCCCCGAACTGACGGTCGTCACCGGCCACGGCTCGGCGGAGACGGCAGTGACCGTCACCCGCCACCACCCGGCCGACGGAGCGCCCGCCGCCGCGCCCGCCGCCACGGCCAGGGCCGTCGCGGCGGACCACACCGCCCTCTACGTACTGGGGCCGGGGCTTGCCCCGGTGCCCACGGGCGTCACCGGGGAGCTGTACGCGGCCGGACCCGGCATCGCCCGCGGCTACCCGGGACACCCGGCGGAGACCGCGCGACGGTTCGTCCCCTGCCCGTTCGGCCCGGCGGGCGGGCGGATGTACCGTACCGGCGACCGGGCCCGCCGGACCGCCGACGGCCGCCTCGAACACCGGGGCCGGGCCGGTGACCCGACCGACATCCGCGGCGTCCCCGTCGACCCCGCCGAGGCCGAGGCGGTACTCGCCGCCCACCCCGCCGTCGCCCGGGCGGTCGTGACCGCGCGCGAGGACGGCACGGGACGACGGCGGCTCGTCGCCCATCTGGTTCCCGCCGACCCCGGCACCGGCCTCACGGACGGCGAGCTGCGCCCGTACGCCAAGGGGCTGCTGCCCGAAGCCCTGGTGCCGTCGGAATTCCTGCCGCTGCCCCGGCTCCCGGAGACGCCCGGGGGCCGGACCGACCGGGCCGCGCTGCCCGACCCGGTCACCGCCGACGACCGCTACCGGGCGCCCCGCGACGACACCGAACGAGCCCTGGCGAAGGCGTTCGCGGACGTACTGGAGGTCGACCGGGTGGGCATCGACGACGACTTCTTCGACCTCGGCGGCAACTCGCTGCGGGCGATCAGACTGACCGGCCTGATCCGGGCCGAGCTGAACCAGGAGGTGTCCATCCGCACCCTGTTCGTGGCCCGGACCGTCACCGGCCTGTCCGATATGTGGCAGGACCTCGCCCGGTCCAGCAGGCCCGCCCTGCGCCGGCGGACGAGCGGCGGCGAACTCCTCTGAGCGCCCACGACGAAAGACCACCGGCCGACGGCGGGCCCACCGCGCCGTACCGACCACGCCAGCGGGGAGAGACTGCAATGAGTGATCGTGCCCAGGAGATCTACGACGTCGTCGGCATCGGATTCGGTCCGTCCAACCTGTCGCTCGCCATTGCCCTGGAGGAGTCCCGGGGCGACGACCCCCGGGGAGGGACCAGCGCCCTCTTCCTGGAGCGCCAGCCGTCCTTCGGCTGGCACCGCAATATGCTGCTGCCGTCGGCGACCATGCAGATCTCCTTCCTGAAGGATCTGGCCACCTTCCGCAATCCGACCTCCAGCTTCAGCTTCGTCGCCTATCTCCACGCGTCGGGGCGCCTCCCCCGGTTCGTCAACAACCAGGACTTCTTCCCCACCCGCCAGGAGTTCCACCAGTACCTGGAATGGGCCCAGGCCCGGGTGGCGGACCGGGTCGAATACGGTACGGAGGTGACGTCGATCCGGCTGCCGCCGGGCACCGGCCCCGAGCGGGCCGACCGGCTGCGCCTGCGGGTCACCGACGCCGACGGCCGCACCGGCCGGGTGATCGAGGCCCGGAACGTGGTGATCTCCACCGGACTGGTCCCCAGCCTCCCCGACGGCGTCGAACGCGACGAACGCGTCTGGCACAGCTCCGAGTTCCTGGAGCGCTACCGCCGTACGAACCCCGCCGAGCTGCGCCGGGTGGCCGTCGTCGGAGCGGGCCAGAGCGCCGCCGAGATCACCCGATTCCTCTACGACGAACTGCCGCACGCCCAGGTGTGGTCCGTCATCCCCTCCTACGGCTACGTCGCCGCCGACGACACCCCCTTCGCCAACCAGATCTTCGACCCCGGAGCCGTGGACGACTACTACTTCGGCTCCGAACAGAGCCGGGGCGCCTTCTGGCGGTACCACCGCAACACCAACTACTCGGTCGTCGACGACGACGTCATCCGGGACCTCTACCGCCGGGCGTACGACGAGGACGTACGCGGCGAGAACCGGCTGCGGTTCCTCAACCTGACCCGGGTCACGGGCGTGAAGCGGGCCGGTGCCGAGACCCGGGTCACCCTCCAGGCGGGCCCCGGGGGCGAGGTCCGCGAACTCGACTTCGACGCCCTGGTCTGCGCCACCGGATACGACGCCATGGAGCCCGCGGGGCTGCTCGGCGACCTCGACCGGCACTGCCTCCGCGACGAGTCCGGCCGGTACCAGGTGGAGCGGGACTACCGGATCGCCACCGCCCCCGCCATGCGGTGCGGGCTCTACCTCCAGGGCGGCACCGAACACACCCACGGCCTGACCTCGTCGCTGCTGTCGAACATCGCGGTACGCAGCGGTGAGATCGCCGACTCCATCACCGCCCGCCGGGCGGCCGCGGAGCCCGGCGGAGCGGTCCCCGCCGAGGCCGCGGCCCCGGCCGCCGGAGCCGGAAAGGACACCGTACGATGACGAACCCGCCGTGGGAGCGGTGGATCCGCCGCTACCGGGACGGCGACGGCTGCACCACCGCACTCGTCTGCTTTCCGCACGCGGGCGGCTGGGCCAGCGCCTACCGGGGCTGGCCGGACGGGCTGCCGCCGGAGATCGCCGTACTCGCCGTCCGGTACCCGGGCCGTGAGGACCGGCTCGGCGATCCGTTCCCGGCCGGACTGGAAGCCCTCGCGGACGACATCGCCGACGCCCTCGCCGGACCGGCACCGTACCGGCTGGTGCTCTTCGGCCACAGCATGGGGGCGTCGGTCGCGCACGAGGTTGCCCTGCGTCTCCAGGAACGGGGCCGCACCCCGGCCGCCCTGTGCGTGTCCGGCAGGCGACCACCGCACCGGCTGGCGGGCCAGCGGCTGTTCTCCGGCCCCGACCACCGGATCATCGCGGACATCGTGCGCTCCGACGAGAGCCGTGCCGTGGTCTTCGCCGACCCCGATATGCGGGACCTGGTCCTGCCCGCCGTACGGGCGGACTACCGGCTGGTGGACGACTACCGCGGCGGCCCCCGCGCCCCGCTGGACTGCCCGGTCTACGGCTACCTCGGCGACAGCGACCCCGAGGTGACCCCGGAGCAGATGGACGACTGGGCCGAGCTGACGAACGACGGCTTCCGGCTGACCGTGCTGCCCGGGGGACATCTGTACCTCCGGGACGAGGAGGCCGCGCTCCTGGCGGACATCGGGGCGGTCGTGACCCGGCTGACGTGCCGTACCGAAGCCGCCCCCTGACCCGGGCCCCTGATCCGGGCCACCCCTTGATCAGGGCCGTCTCCGCGCCCCCGGGGCGCCCGCCGTCGGCGCCCCGGGACGCCCGCGGGATCCGGCCGGGCCGCGCCGGTGGCCCGGACGCGGCCCGGCCGGGCCGTTACGGCAGCCGGTCCATCAGCTCCGCCGTCTGCGCGTGCCGGGTGCAGCCGCGCCCGGCGAAGGACCGCACCACCCGCTCGCGCACCTCGGGACGCTGCTCCTGGCTCAGCTTGAACATTCCCTCGGCCTTGGTGACCCTGACGCGGAACGCCCCCACCGCGGCTACGATCCGGCGGAAGTAATCGATGGATCCGCTCATGTCCCAGCTGTCGCCGAATTCCCGCTCGAAGGCCCGAACCGTGGCCCGCACCACATCCAGGGTCTCTTCGGTGGACTCGATCCGCTCCACCACTCCATGGATATGGACCGAGGTGAAGTTCCAGGTCGGGGCGGCCGGGTTGATGTCGTAAACAGTGGGCGAGACATAGGCGTGCGGGCCGGTGAATGTCAGCAGGACCACCGTTCCGTCCGCCAATGCCGACCAATGCGGATTGGCCCGGTTCAGATGAGCCAGCAGCGGGATTCCGGCCAGATCGGATTCCGGCTCCCCCTCCCATCGAGGGTCGGTGATAACCGGTAGATGGGTGGCGAACGGACCGTCGGCGGGCGTTCCATTACTTGCCATCAGCGCCAGTGGATTCCGGCGCATGAGTTCGACCATCCAGGAGACGTCCGGAGCCCGGTAATGGCTGGGTACGAACATACGGCACTCACCTTTCATGGGGTGAGTGGAATGGTGGCACGCTGCGGTCGGGGTGTGAGCGGAGACGGCGGCACGAAGAGGAAATCGATATCGGAACTGCCGGGTCCCGCCGGCGGGACAATAATGGAAACGGCGTCACATCCGGTGAAAGCAGGCCCGGGTCGCCTTCCGTGACCGCCGGGGCGTTCCCGCCCGGCGCCCCCGCTCTCCGCCCGTGGTGGCCGGGTCGTCCCGTCAACGGGACGCCACGGCCACCACGGGCCCTGCGGCGCCGGACCCCGGCGGCCCGGGGCGGCGTTACGGCGCCGACGCGCCGGACCACTCGCGGGGCGCCCGGACGGCGGTCCTGGGCGGTCGCGCGGAGTGGTAGATCCGCCGCTGCCGGATCTCGGGCGGCGGGGTGAGCCGTCGGAAGGCGTGCGCGGCGGAGACCAGGGCCATGTGGTGGTACCAGCCGGGCAGGGAGCGGCCCTCGAAGTCGAGCAGCCCGAAGTCGCGGGCCATGGTGGCGACCGAGGCCGCGGTGGCGGCCCGCAGCCCGGTGAGCGACGCGACCTCGCCCAGGGGCCGGGCGGTGAGGTTGGTCATCCACAGCGGGCCGGTCCGGCCGTCCGGCCGCAGTTCGGCGAAGAGCCGGTGGGGGCGCTCCGGCAGCCGGGTCGTTCCCGCGCCCGGGGGAGTGACCAGTGCCGACTGGACCCGGACCCGCTCACGGCGGCCGTCCGCCGCCGTGACGGGCACGTCGTCGGGGGCGCCGCACGAGGACAGCAGGGACTTGGCCGTCACGAACTCCGGCGCGCCCGGGGGGCGTTCGACGGCGAGCCGGACCCGTAGGGCCGGTGGTACGGCGATCACGAACTCGTACCCCCGGCGGCCCAGCGCGCGAAGGAACAGACCCGCGTCCGGGCTGTCGCTCAGATCGGCCACGACGGGCGCGGGGGCGATGTCGTCATGGGCCGCGAGGGTGTCGACCAGTTCGAGCGCCTGGATCCACAGCGGCCGGTAGTGCACGGTGTCGGGGATGCGTACGCGTCGGCGCTGCCGGGGATCCTCGGTCCACCGCGTGGGCAGATGCAGCCGCCAGTCGACGGGTACCGGGGTGCCGCCGATACAGGTGAAGGCCCCGATGCCGAGCTGGCAGTTGAGGGTCCGGCCGGAGAACGGGTCGAAGTAGCGGTGTACGCCGACGGACCGGTCGCCCCGCTTGGGCAGGACCGCGCGGCCGATCGTCCAGGCGGTCGCCGGACCGTGTCCCTCCGCCCAGCGGGTCAGTTCCCGCATGACCGGCCCCCAGTCCCAGGGGCTGATACAGATGAATTGACGCATCGACTGGGCGGCGGTGGGTGAGGCGGAGACGGTGTCGGCCATACGGCGAACGGACTTCTTCCCTTGGGTGATGAGTAACCCGAGCAGGTAGGACTCCGCCCATCTTCGCTGGTCGGCCCTTCGCAGGCTACCGAACAGCGCTGCGGAGAAGGCAGTTAAGGAAGCGCTAAAATCTGACACTCCGTGCCCCCGTTGGTCTGAGTCGATACCGGGAAGTGGGGATTTCCCGTGCTGTGGCCATGGAGGTAGAAGCTAAGCGGAACCCGGCCGTCGCTCCATAGGCCCACCGCGTCCGGGGCGCGGCCGGCCGGCCCGGGACCCGGCGGCCCCGGGGGCGGTCCTCGAAGTGCGGGGTAAGCGGGGCCTCCGCCGCAGGCGCCGGGGATCCCGTCCGGTAAACCTCGAAAAGTAGTGACGGTCCTGACCTTGATCCTTGCCCCCGCATGAGTTCGCGCGGTCTACTCGGATAGGCGTTCGGAACGAGCCGCTTCGGTTGGGCGGTCGGCTTGAACCGTACCGCCGTAACGCTTCCGGTATCGGCTTCGGTGGCCTATCGGATCGCGGGCGATGCGAACGGGGGAATGCTGATGTGCGGGTTCGGCGGAGAAGGGGGCGATATGTTCGGTGTATATGGCATGCATATGCTGGGCGGTCATTGTCCTGATATCGCCGCGGCGTTCGTACCCGGGTTCTGACCCGCTATCACTGCCGCAACTCCGCGGTCCTCAGTGTCATACCCCTGTCCAAGAGCTGCATATTCGCCTGGAGGTATGGTGACCAACCGCAACGGGGGCCCCGAGGGGGAGCAGCCCGCCCGGTTCCGCAGAAGCCCGCACCCGGCGCCGCGTGCGTACCACGCGGTCGACGGCGAGCAGCGGCCCGCCCGGGTGCTCACGACCAATGTGGGGCTCCAGATCCCCGCCGGGCTCGCCTTCGAGGAATGGGAACGGGCCGGACGGCGGCTGTCGGGGCTGGTGAACTCCTCCTCCTGGTGGCTCGGTGACTGGCTCGTGTACGGCAAGGACCACTACAGCGACCGGTACGAGCGGGGAATCCGCGCGGCCGGACTCCAGTACCAGACCCTGCGGAACTACGCCTGGGTGTCCCGGCGGTTCGACGTCGTCCGGCGACGGGCGGGCCTGAGCTTCCAGCACCATGCCGAACTGGCCCCGCTGCCCGTGGAGGAACAGGACGCGTGGCTGGACCGGGCCGAACAGCTGGGATGGACCACCAAGCAGCTGCGGGGAGCCATCCGGCTCGCCCGTGAGGACGCCGCCGACACCGGCCGCGAACCGGCGGCGGAGACCGAGCGCCCGGCCGAGCCGACCCGCCGGCTCGCGGTGCCCGACAGTCGGCTCCAGTGGTGGCACAGGGCCGCGGAGCAGACCGGGACCGACTTCGAACAGTGGGTCCTGGCGACTCTTGACAACGCTGCCGAGCAGGTCCTGGAGGAGGCGCGAGCCTAGAAGGTGCCCCGGCCGGACTCCTGGGACGGGCCGATCGCCGAGTCCGGCAGGGGCGGTCCGAACCAGGTGGTGAGCGCGGCCCGGAGCGCCGGACCGCCGCCGGGCCCGTCGCCGTCGGCGGCCCAGGCGACATGGCCGTCGGGCCGGACGAGGAGTGCGGCGGGAGCGGGGATCCCGCCGACGCCCGGCACGGTCCAGTCCGAGTCCGTGCTCCGCGCCTCGACCAGGTCGACCCGGTCCGTCCAGCCCCGGGCCGCCACCGCAGTCCCGGCGCCGCCCCGCAGCTCCAGCAGTACGGGGCGGGCCGCGGCCAGCAGCTCGTACACCCGGGTGGTGCCGTCGGGCGTCCCGAGTCCGGCGTCGGGCACCCGGCGGCCCGTCAGGACATGGCCGCCGTCTCCCGGATAGCGCAGGTCGAGGGCCGTGAGCATGTTCCGGAGATACCGGTTGACGTCGTCGTAGACCATGACCGAGGCGAAGACGTCGCGCAGCGCCTCGGTCTGGGCGTCGGGCCGCCCCAGGGCCGACTGCGCCCGGGTGTTGTGGAGGACGGCCTCCGCGACCGGGTGCCGCTCGGTGTGATAGCTGTCCAGCAGGCTCTCCGGCGCCCGGCCCCGGATCACGGCACCGAGCTTCCAGCCGAGATTGACCGCGTCCTGCACCCCGAGGTTGAGCCCCTGGCCGCCCGCCGGGAAGTGGATATGCGCCGCGTCCCCCGCGAGCAGCACCCGGCCCGCCCGGTACCGGTCGGCCTGCCGCGCGGCGTCGTTGAACCGGGACACCCACCGGGGGGCACGCATCCCGTAGTCGGTACCCGCCAGCCTGATCAGCGACTTCCGGAGCTGTTCGAACGTCACGGGGTCGGTGCCGTCCGCGACCCGGTCGTACTCCGAGGTGATCACCCGGTGCCAGCCGGGCTCGAAGGCGATCGCCGAGAAGTTCCCGCCCGCCACCCGGCGGCCCCAGACGTACTCCTCGGGCAGGTCGGGGAGTTCGACGTCGCCGATCAGCGCGGTCATCGTGGCCGGGGTGCCGGGGAAGCCGATTCCCGCCAGCTTTCGTACCGTACTGCGCCCGCCGTCGCAGCCCACCAGATAGCGGGCCCGCAGTGCCGCCGGGGCCGTACCGGTCGCATCGAGCCCGGCCGTCACCCCGTTCGCGTCCTGTTCGACCCGGCTCACCCCGGCCGAGCGGTGGATCCGTACGCCCAGCTCCACGGCCCACTCCTCCAGCAGCCGCTCGACGGCGGGCTGAAGGATCATCAGCGGATAGGGATGCCGGGACTCGGACGGGTCGAACTCCAGATAGAGGCCGGAGAAATGGCCGACCGGCTGGAGCTCCCCGGCCGCCAGGAAGCGGTCCAGGACGCCGCGCTGGTCCAGCACCTCCAGGGTCCGCGAGTGCAGTCCCCCGGCCCTGGTCTCGTCCGACCGGCGGGAAAGCCGCTCGGCCACCGTCACATCGGCGCCCGCCAGCCGTAGCTCGCAGGCGAGCATCAGCCCCGTCGGCCCGGCGCCCACGATCACCACATCCGTGTCCGTACCGGTGTGTCCCATGCCGTTCCTCCTCGCTCCGAGCGCCTCCGCGGTCCGTGGCGGCTCCGCTCACGTTCGTGTCGGCGGCACGGCCGTTCAAGACGGTCGAGGTGCTGGGACCCGCGGCCGTCACCGGGCTTGCCCGTCCCGCCGGCGGGACGGCCGCCCGGAGGCTCCATGTTCCCCGGACCGCGCGCGAGGAGCGCCGCCCGAAGTCGCCCCCGGTCCCGGCCTCCGGTGGCCGGAAAACGCGGGTTTGCGGTCGGTCCGGTCCGCGCGCGGCCGGTTCCGTGCCGCGCGCGCCCTACCGTAACGATCACGACCGGGTCCGTACCGGCGGGCGCGGGAACGAAACGAGCGGGAGCGTGGGAACGGGATGACGGGAACCGACTGGCGTCAGCGGTCCGTGGTGGTGACGGGCGCGACCCGTGGTATCGGACGGGGGATCGCGGAGCTGTTCGCGGCCCGGGGCGCGGCCGTCGCGATCACCGGCCGGGACGAGACCGGCGCCCGCCGGGCCGCCGAGGAGATCGCCGCCGCCACCGGCGGCCGGGTCACCGGGTTCGGCCTGGACCTGCGGGACCCGGACGCGATCGAGTCGGTCGCGGCGGAGGTAGCCCGGCGGCACGGGCATGTGGACGTGGTCTGCGCCAACGCCGGGATCTTCCCCGGGAAGCCGCTGCGGGAGATGACGGCCGCCGATGTGGACGAGGTCCTCTCGGTGAATCTCCGCGGCTCGATCCTGGTGACGAAGGCGTTTCTGCCCGCGATCGAACGCGCCGGGCACGGCCGGATCGTGCTGACCTCCTCCATCACCGGACCCGTCACCGGTTACCCCGGCTGGTCCCACTACGGCGCGAGCAAGGCCGGACAGCTCGGATTCGTCCGGAGCGCGGCGCTGGAGCTGGCACCCGCCGGGATCACGGTCAACGCCGTACTCCCCGGCAATGTGCGCACCGAGGGCCTGGACGATCTGGGGGAGGGCTATCTGGCCCGGATGACCGCCGCGATCCCCGTCGGCCGGATCGGCGAGACCGCCGACATCGCGCACGCGGTGCTCTTCCTCGCCTCCGACGAGGCCGCGTTCATCACCGGCCAGACCCTCACCGTCGACGGCGGACAGACCCTGCCCGAGTCACTGGAGTCCCTGGCGACCTGACTCCGGGCCGGGACGTACGGCGGCCGGACACACTTGACCTCAAGTTTGGTCGAGGTTGTCGGATGGGGGTCGGCGGTGATCGGCGCCGTCCCCGGACCCGACGGGTCCGGAACCGTAAGGAGCGGTCATGACCCAAGAAGTCCTCGTGGTCGGAACGGTGTCACAAGGGACCCGGGAGGAGGTGTCCGCCGTGGTGAAGGCGCTGGAGGAGGCGTTCAACACCAAGGACGCCGTCGCGCTGGGCGAGCAGTTCGCCACCGACGCGTCCTGGACCAACGCCATCGGCACCCGCCTGGACGGCCGGACCGCCATCACCGAGTTCAGCGCCCCCGCCCTGAAGGGCTTCCTCAGCGACTCCTACGCCCGCTACGACATCACCAAACTCCTGGAGGTCGCGCCCGGGGTGATCGCCGTCAATGTGGTCCAGACCCCCACCGACGCCACGGGCGGGCCCGCCGAAGGGCCCTGGGGATCGGCGCTGTACGTGATCGCCGAACGCCCCGACGGCTGGAAGATCGTGGCCGGACAGAACACGGCGGTGCACACTCCGGCGACCTGATGGCCCGGCGGGGCGCGAAGTCGGCCGGGAGGGCCCGTACCGGTGAGCCGGTACGGGCCCTCCCGCGCGTCCGTCCCCCGTGTGGCGGACCCGTCCACGGCGCACCCGGCACGGACTTCCGGCCGCCTGTGGCCATGTTGATGGCCTCAATTGATCCTTTCCGTCGGTGATACGTACCACCGATTTATGGTGATCATGACCATGCCTCCTCGTCGCGGTCTGACCAGCCGCGAGACGAGGGGCGCAGCAGAGGGGGAGGCACAGCCATGCGCTTAACCGTGTTCAGAGGAGAGGGAGTTCCGGCCCGGGAGAGATTCGACAGCTGGCGGACGCTGGTGCACTCCAGCCATGCCCCCGTCGACATCTGGACCGACGGCGACAGCGACTTCCGCGCCGTGCACCGACTGCTGGACCTCGGAGCGGTCACGCTCTCGGAGCTCTCCAGCACACCCGTCCGGACCCGGCGCACCCGCCGTCATATCCGCCAGTCCGACCCGGAACTGTACTTCCTGTCCTTCATCCGGGCCGGCGGGGCCGCGGTCCAGCAGGGACGGACCCACGGCACCGCGGAACCCGGGGACGTGCTCTTCTACAGCATGTCCCACGCACACGAGGGCAGGCTCGCGCCGGGGCGGCCCACCCAGATGGTGGAACTCATCCTGCCCCGGTCTTCCCTGCCGCTGCCGTCCGCGCAACTGGACCGGCTGCTGGCGACCCGGCTGCCCGCGAACAGCGGGCTCGGCGGCATGCTGAGGGACGTGGTGGGGCGGATCGCCGACGACCCCTCGGTCAACGGACCCGCCACCACTCCCGTACTCGCCCGGACCGTGCTCGATCTCACCACCAGTTTCCTGGCCAGGTCCGCGGCGCTGGAGGTGCCGCCCGACGCTCTGCCGAACGCGCTGCTCTTCCGGATCCAGGACTTCATCCAGCGGAATCTGGCCGATCCGGACCTCAACCCGCCCGCGATCGCCGCGGCGCACCATATCTCCCCGCGTACCCTGCACCGGATCTTCCGGACCACCGGGGTCACCGTCGCCGCCCATATCCGCGAAGCCCGGCTGGAGCGGGCCCGGCTGGCCCTCGCCGACCCGGCGATGCGGGCGGTCCCGATCCGGGTGATCGCCGCCTCCTGCGGCTTCCCCCGTCCGGCCGAGTTCACCCGCGCCTACCGGGCCCGGTTCGGCCGTCCCCCCAGCGATTTCCGCCTGGACGAACCCGCCGCCTGAGACGTGTCCGGCCCCGGATGTCCGGGGCCGGGCCGCCGGTTCCCCCGTAAGCCGCCCTGGCACGGATAAGCAAGGAAGCTGTCACCGGATGCTAAGGACACCGCCCCGCCTCAGCGATCACTCTGTACATGTCACGGGGACGGGGTCCGGGGGGACCGCCGCAGATCCGGTACTGCCCGGAGCTGTCTCCGCTTCTGCCCGCCGGAAAGCACATCGTCCCGGCCCCGGTCGACACCGAACCGATGTCCATTCGGGCACCGCATCGGCGGAGCCCGGCGGCGCAGACGAGGGGCAGAATGTTCAGCAGATCCGAAGAAGCACCCGAACCCGGTTCCCCCGGCCGTGAGCGGCGCTCCACCGGGGGAGGCGGGGCAGCCGGGGAATCCGCCGGAGGAAGACGGCGCCCGTCCGGCTACCGCGCGCTCGCCTCCCTCTCCGCACTGCTGCTGGCCGGTGGCGCTCTCACGGTGAGTACGACTCCCGCGGCGGCGGCCATCTGCACCGCCGGTACCGACTCCGACTTCAACGGCGACGGCATCCGGGACCTCGCGGTGGCCGACGCGCAGGCCACCGTGAACGGACTGGCGGGCGCGGGCCTGGTCCGGGTCGTACTCGGCGGCGGCAAAGGCGAGTCCGAGATCAGCCAGGCCATGAGCAATGACGGGGCCGCGCCGGAGGCGGGGGACCAGTTCGGCTACTCCATCGCCGTCCACGACGCCAACCAGGACGGCTGCTCGGATCTGGTGATCGGCGCGCCGTACGAGGACATCACCGTCGGTACCGAGGTCCGGGTGGACGCGGGCGCGGTGTACGTCGTCCACGGGCGCCCCACCGGGATCGGCGAGGGCTCCGTGGTGGACAACTACACCCAGAAGGGCCTCGACATCGACGCGACCGTGGAGGCGAACGACTTCTTCGGCTTCGCCGTCGCCGCGGGCACCACTTCCACGGGCAAGCCGTTCATGGCCGTCGGCACCCCGGGCGAGAAGGTCGGCACCTTCGACGACGCGGGCGCGATCACCTACCGCCAGGGCACGGGCGTCGCCAACATCACCCAGAACGACCCCGGGGTCCCGGGCACCGCCGAGATCCACGACCGGTTCGGCGCCGCGATCGCCGCGACCTCCCGCTATCTGGTGGTCGGTATGCCCGGCGAGGCCCTCGGCCCCCAGACGGGCGCGGGCGCCGTGGCGGTCTTCAACCACACGGTCACCGCCGACAAGCGCCCCACGCCCATCCTCAGCCTCAACGAGGACAGCCAGGGCATGAACTCGGGTACGGGCGAGGAGGGCGACCGGTTCGGCGCGTCCCTGGCCATGATTCCGTACCGCACGGGATCCAGCGGCACCGAGGCCGACGCCCTGCTGGCGGTCGGCGCACCCACCGAGGACTCCGGCCAGCTCTCCGACACCGGAGCGGTCACCGTCGTACGGGTCCAGCCCGACGGCACCTTCACCGAGCTGAACCTCTTCGATCGGCTGGCACCCGGGGTGCTCGGCGACCCCGTGCTCAACGACCACTTCGGCCAGCGGGTCGCGCTCGCCCGTACCGGCTCCGGCGCCGCGAACGCCGACTGGAAGCTGGCGGTCTCGGTACCCGGCCAGGACGTCGGGGCGGCCGAGAACACCGGCGCCGTCCAGATCATCCCGGCGCGCGGGGCGCCCCAGGAAGCGGCCCAGCGCCTCCTCACCCGGGGCGACGGACTGCTCCCCGACACCCCGGGCGTCCGGGACTTCACCGGCATGGGCCTCTGGGCCAGCAACACCGAACTCTTCGTGGGCGCCCCGGGCGCCTGGTACGGCGGTGTCGCCAAGGGCGCCGCCTACACCGTGCCCTGGAGCCTGATCGCCGGTGGCACCGGGACCGTGACGACCGTTCGGCCCGGCACCGGGACCATCCCGGACGTCGGCACGTCCTTCGGCTCCTCGGTCCGTTGACCACGACCCCAGGGGGAGACACAGCGTGAGACACCGCACCCGGAAACGCACCGGGACCCGAACGGCCGTCGTGGCCGGACTCCTGCTCAGCATGCTCGGCGCCTCCGTCACCACCGCGCAGTCCGCCGCCCGTGGACCCGCCGCCGAGGCCCCCCGCGCCAAACCCCGGCCGGCGGCCGAACAGCCCCGGTCCGCACCGGACGAACGACGGGCGCGGGCCGTCGCCGAGACGTCCGGGCGGAAGGTCGAGGTGACGGCGCTCCGCGACGAGCGCAGCGAGACCTGGGCCAACCCGGACGGCACCTTCACCCGCAAGGAGTACGCACTGCCCGTACGGGCGCTGAAGAACGGGAAGTGGACCGAGGTCGACACCCGGCTCACCCGGCTGCCCGGCGGCCGGCTGACTCCCCGCGCCGCCACGGCCGCCATGACCTTCGGCGGCGAGGGCGACCGGGTCTTCGCCACCCTGGTACGGGACGGCAGAAGCTTCTCCGTGTCCTGGCCCGACCCGCTGCCCCGGCCGAAGGTGAACGGCAGCGCGGCCACCTACCGGGGCGTACTGCCCGGGGTCGACCTCGTGGTCCGGGCCGAGGCCGACGGCTTCTCCCACCTCCTGGTGGTGAAGTCGGCGAAGGCCGCCGCCCATCCCCGGCTGGCCGCCCTCTCGCTCCCGCTCACCTCCGCCGGGCTGCGGCTCAGCCGTGGCGCGGACGGCGGGCTGAAGGCCGCCGACCACACCGGCGGTACCGTCTTCGAGGCGCCGCAGCCCGTGATGTGGGACTCGGGTCCGGCCCCGGTCCGGCCCCCGGACGGGGTTCCGGCCGCAGCACCCCCCGAGGGGGCCCGGGTGGCGGACGTCGGACTGCGGGTCGACCGCGGCTCGCTCGCCCTCACCCCCGACCCCCGGCTGCTCCGGGGAGCCGGGACCCGCTACCCGGTCTATATCGACCCGGTCGCCCGCACCGCCACCAGGACCGGCTGGACCTGGGTCTCCTCCGGGAACCCCGGTCTGGAGGGCTGGAAGTTCCCCAACTCCGACGACGGTGTGGAGTCCGGCAAGGGCGTGGGGCGCTGCCCGGCGAACGTCTCCGTCCGCTGTGCGAACACCAATGACGTCCAGCGCCAGTACTACGCCCTGCCGACCGGCGGTTTCGAGGGGAAGACCATCCTCAGCGCCGAGTTCTCCATCACTCTCGTGCACACCTACAACAGTGAGCTCAGGCCGGTCGAACTGCACCGGATGAACAGCGGCGGCAGCAGCGCCATCAACTCAGGCACCAACTGGAACAACAAGCCCACCAGCAAGGGCCTGATCGACACCGCGTCGGCCGCGACCCCCACCGGTTCGTGTACGGCGACCAACCAGAACGTCCGGTTCAATGTGAAGTCCGCCCTCCAGTCGGCCGCCAACAAGGGCTGGGACACCAGTACCTTCGGGCTGATGGCGGCGTCCGAGGACTCGTACGCCTCCTGGAAGCGCTTCTGCAACAACGGAGCCCTGGAGGTCACCTACAACCGGCTGCCGTACCAGCCCCTCATGAGCGAACTCACCATGTCCCCCGGCGGCAAGTGCACCTACGGCCAGTCCGCCGAGCACCTCGTCAACGCCGCGCCCCGGCTCAACGCCGTGGTGTGGGACCCCGACCACGGTGACGCCGGCGGCAACAGCGAGCAGGTCCGGGCCCAGTTCGCGGTCTTCTGGACCGCCGCCGACGGCACCGTCAAACGACATACCGTAACCACCGGCTACAAGACCACCCGGAACGATCCGGAACGCGAGCATTCCGGCTGGCAGCGCTTCCAGTACACCGCGGGCACCGATCTGCCAGGGGACGGTACCGGCGCCTTCACCCTGCCGCAGAACACTGTGATCGGCTGGGAGTCCCGGGCCGGGGACGAACACGGCTGGAGCCCGTGGAGTTCCGAGGGATCGGCGACCCGCTGCGAGTTCCTCCTCGACTCCACCAAACCCGCCGCGCCCACGGTGACCTCCACCGACTATCCGGACGACGAACTCTGGCACAGCGGAATCGGCGACTACGGCAGCTTCTCCTTCTACTCGCCGGGTATCGACATCGTGAAGTACACCTATACGTTCTCGGGCGAGGAGACCCGGTCGGTCGTCCCCGAGGAGCCCAACCGTCCGGCCACCGTACGCTGGATGCCGAAGACCTTCGGCAGTAAAACCCTGGAGGTCTCCGCCGTCGACCAGGCGGGCAACAAGCAGTATCTGAAGCAGACCTATGTCTTCGACGTGGCCCGGGGCCGCTCCCCGAAGGCGTCGTGGAGCCTCGCCGACCCGGCCGGATCCCCACGCGCCGTCGGCGGGGACGGCGCCCCCGACGCCACCGCCGGATCAGGCGTCACCTTCGGCGTCGACGGACCCCATGGCTCCGTCCTCACCGCCGCCGAACTCGACGGCGGACCGAACGCCTATCTCTCCGCGGGCCGCTCGGTCGTCGACACCGGCAAGACGTTCGCCGTCTCCGCCTGGGTACTGCTGCCGACGGTCCCGACCACCTCCATGACCGTGGTCAGCCAGGACGGTATCGCCCAGTCCGGCTTCTCCCTCGGATTCGACGCGTCCACCGGCCGCTGGTCCTTCGTCACCCCCGACACCGATCTGGACTCCATGCTCTCCTGGCAGGTCCTGGGACCCAGGCCGGTCGCGGGGGAGTGGACCCATCTGGTCGGGGTGTACGACCGCGACGAACGGTCGAGCGCGTCGTCCCGGGGATCCCTGCGGATGTACGTCAACGGCACCCTGGTCCCGGGCCAGGTACAGGAGCGCCCCACCACCTGGAACGCCAGTGGACCGCTCCAGATCGGCCGGGCGCTGAACCACTCCGGCTACACCGCCAACCTGCGGGGTTCGGTCGCCGGGGTCCAGATCTTCGACCGGGTGGTCACCCAGGCCGAGACCCGCAAACTCGGCGGAATGGCCCCCGACCAGCGGTCGTACTGGGCCTTCGAGGAAGCCGTGAACGGAGTCGTCGCCGATGAGAACGGCCGGACCGGTCTCACTCTGCGCGGTACCGCCACGATTCCCCGCCCGCAGGACGTCTGCGACGAACTGGACCCGACCTGTGTGCCGTACACCCCGCTCCGCGGTGACGGCCATCTGGAACTGGCCGGGACCGGGGCCTACGCCGACCGCGGCCCGGGCCTGCTGAAGCCGACCGCCGGGTTCACCATCACGGCCCGCGCCCGGCTCGGTTCGATCGGCGGCACCGCCGACCAGACCGTGCTCTCCCTGCCCGGCACCCAGAAGTCCGCGGCACTGGTCCGCTTCGACGCGGCAGCCGACCGCTGGCAACTCGCCGTCACCAGCCGGGACCTGGTGTTCAGTACGACCACGACGTCCCAGGCACCGGGCAGCCTGCCCAGTGTCACCGGCCGCGGCGACCATCTGGCGCTCGCCTACAACGCGCTCTTCGGCGAGATCCGGCTGTACGTCAACGGGGTCTGGTCCGGTGAGTCCGTCCCCTGGATCCACAACTGGGACCTGAGCACCACCGGTCTCGACATCGGCCGCAACGGCGCCGGATCCCAGACCGGGGAGTACTTCTCCGGTGCCCTCGACGAGGTACGGGTCTTCCACGGCGCCCTCGACCAGAGCCTCATCCAGACCGTGGCCGGTCTGGAGTCCGGCCTCAGCCTCGGCGGAAGCCCCGGCGTCTGACCCCGGTCCGGCGCCCCCGGCACCCGGGGC
>NZ_JBFADP010000072.1:0-37276 GCF_040641415.1 Streptomyces sp. NPDC020875
GTGCCGCAGGACTGGGACGAGCCCGTACGGTGGTCGGCGCTTCCGCGGGGGGAGCGTACGGACGAGTGGGGCAGCCGGGTCGGATTCCCGAAGACCGTCGAGGGCGCGGTGGGCATGGCGGCGGCCGCCAACTCCACCGCCATCGAGGGCGACGTGAACGCGCGCGACGAGCAGCTGCGGATCTACCACTCGTACCTCACCAAGGCCAATCAGGTGGATTCCGTGGCCGAGGAGATCGAGATGACGGCGCTGGACACGGACAAGCGTCTGGCCCGGCTGATGGGGGTGAAGCCGGGGCAGCCGCTGCCCGCGGGCGGATATCTGCGCAGTGTCGTCGTCGGCTACAAGATCATCGAGCAGTCGCCGGGCGAGGTCAGCGTGTGGCTGCTGGGCCGCGCGGTGACGAAGACGGGGGAGACCGCGAAGGAGAGCACCGACTTCACCCGCACCCTGGTCGGGGTTCAGTGGCAGGACGGCGACTGGAAGCTGACCGCCGACTCGACCGCGCGGGCGCTGAGGGCGGTGCAGGGGAAGCCGAAGCCGGAGCACGCCGCCCCGGGCGATCCGAAATTCAACGCGGCTGGATGGACGGCGATCCGGGAGGCGTCGTGATGCGGCGGCTGATGGGGCTGCTGCTCGCCCTGGTCGCCGTGGCCGGGCTGTCGGTATCGGCGGCCGAGCCCGCCGAGGCCGACGGCGGCATCATCGGCGGCGGAATCGAGCTGACCTGCAACGCCGCCGTCGGTCCGGTCATCGGGGGCGCTCTGAAGCTGGCCGAAATGGCCGGGCTCAAGGGGGCGGACCTGTGCAACGAGATCGGCAAGAAGGCCGAGAAGAAGATCAAGGACGAGTGGAACAGCCTCTGGGAGAGCACCCTGGGCGACCTCATCAAGAGCGGCCGTGACTCCGCCCAGTGGGTGATCAAGCAGACGCTGACGCTGGCGCTCCTCGGGCCCTCGCTTGACCTCGCCAAGACCGGCTTGTGGGGCAGCGGGGCGTCGCCGCTCGCGGGCATGCTCGTGTGGCTCGGCCTGGTCATCGCGGCGGCGGGGGTGATCTGGCAGATCGGGAAAATGGCCCTGACCGGGCAGGCCAAGCACCTGGGCCGGGCCATGGCCGGGTGGGTCGAGAACCTGTTTCTCTCCGCGCTGGGCGTCAGCCTCTTCGTGCTGCTGCTCGAAGCCGGTGACATCTTCTCCGCCGGGCTGGTCGATGCGACCTTCGCGGCGGACGACAAGGCGTATCAGCGGATCATCGACGTGATGCTCCCGGTCGCGGTCATGAACCCCGTTCTCGTCGGCGGCGCCGTTCTCGTGCTGCTGCTGGTGGGATTCATCCAGATGGTGATGATTTTCCTGCGGCAGAGTGCGATCCCCCTCATCTGCCTGATGATTCCCGTGGCGGGCGGCGGCCGGACCGGCGGGGACACCACCCGGCAGTGGGCCCCCAAGCTGATCACGTCGGGTCTCGTCATCGTGGCCTACAAGCCGATCCTCACCGTCATCATCTGCGCCGGATTCGCCCAGTTCGGGCATTCGACCACTCTGGTCGAGTGGCTGCGGGGCTGCGCGACCCTCGTCCTCGGCATCCTCGCGCCCGCCCCCCTGATGAAGATCTTCGCGCCGTTCGGCGCCGCCGCCGGTGGCGGGATGGCCGCCGGGGGAGCCAGCGGGGCGCTGTCGGCCGCCGCCAGCTTCCTCGGCGGCAAAGCCGGAGGAGGCGGCGGCGGGGGAGGCGCCCCCACCACTCCGCAGGCCCACGCGCAGCGCGTCGCCAGCAGCATGGGCGACCAGGGCGGCGGCGGGAAAGCGGACGGCGGCGGTGGCGGCGGCCGTGGCGGCGGTGGCGGTGGCGGCGGAGGCAGTGACGGGCCCGGGGGCGGAGACGCCCAGGCCCAGGCCGCCCGCAACGAGGCCGGAAAGGTTCCCGGCCAGGCCGCGGGCGCAGGAGCGGAAGCCGCCGGGACCGCGGCCGGCGCCGGGACCGGCGCCGCCGCAGGAGGTACGGCCGCCGGGGCCGGAACGGGTGCCGCGGCCGCGGCCGGGCCCGCCGGGGCCGCGGTCGCCGTCGGCCTCCAGGTTCTGGACGGAGTCAACTCCGCCGTCCAGCAGACGAGCGGAGAGATCGGGAACGGGGGTGGCCAGCAGTGAGCCATGAAGTGCCGAGTGCGCTGATGGTCGACGGATTCAGCGCCCGCCGGTCCGGGGTGGGCGGCCTGTCCAAAACCACGACGATGATCGGCGCGGGCGCGCTGACCGCCGAAGGCGTGATCGCCACCCAGGCCCCGGCCACCCTCCTCGTCACCCTGCCCGTGACGGTCACGCTCCTCGCGCTGGCCGCCGCCCGCCGCCACGGCATGTCCGCTCTCGCCTACTACTGGGCGAAATTCTCCTGGCGGCGGGCCTCCCGCTACGAGGGCACCTCCTACCGGCGCCTGCTGCTCCCGCACCCCTACCGGCTCGATCTGCCCGGGGTCGGCGCCAGCTCCACCCTGATCAAGGCGCACGACCCGGTCACGGGACGGCCCGTCGGAGTCGTCCAGGACCGGGCGACCGGCCGGATGACGGTCACCACCCTGCTCGCGCCCGGCGGGAGCCTGATGGCGCCGACCGGGACGGTGCACGGCAATCTGCGGACCTGGTCCGCCGTGCTGGACGCGATGGCCGCCGACGAGCAGATCAAGGGCGCGAGCGTGACGATCCAGATCACCCCGGGCGCGGGCGAGGCACTGGGCGACGACGTGCGGGCCCGTACGGATCCCGCCGCCCCGGAGCTGGCGAAACGGATCATCAGGGAGCTGGTGCGGACGACCCCGCACGCCACCGCGAGCGTGGCGCCGTGGATGTCGGTGACGGTGGACCCCTCCGCCTCGGCGAACCCCCCGGCGGACCTTGCCGAGCAGGTCGCCGAGACCCTCAAAGTCGTCGACGGCCTCGACCTGTCCGGGACCGGGACGGACATCGAGCGGCGGGCGACCGACGTCGACCTGCGGCGCATTGTCCGGGCCGCCTACGACCCGGACGTCTTCACCGCGCGCGACGACCGGTTCGAGGCGCTCCAGTGGGGCGAGTGCGGGCCGGTCGCGGCCGACGACGGCTGGGAGGAGTATGCGCACGACGGCGGGGTCTCCGTCTCCTGGGTCCTCCAGGAGATGCCCCGCCGCCCCATCCCCTACAGCGTGCTCCTGCCGCTCCTCGCGCCGGGCCGGTTCCAGCGCCGGATCACCCTCGCCTACCGGGTCCTGGACCCGTACGAGGGGGAGGCGGTACTGGAGCGGGAGATCAGCCGTGCCCGGCAGGTCGAGCAGGCGACCGCCGAGATGAAGGGCCGGGCGAAGTGGTCGCAGCGGGCGGATGCGCTGCGGGCGGAGAAGGCGGCCGCCCAGGCTGCCAAAGGTGACCAGGTCGTGGACTGGACCCTCATGGTGACCGTCACGGCCCGGTCCGCCGACGAACTGCCTGCCGCCCGTCAGGAGCTGGAGCGGGCGGTGAAGGCGATGCGGTCGATCCGGCTCCGTCCCGCCTACGGCGCCCAGGCCGCGGTGTTCGCGGCGACCCTGCCGATCGGCTACAACCCGCTCGTGAAGGGGTGAGGCACTGATGGTGCGCAAGCAGAATCCGCCGAACCTCGCCAGCCCTCGCCGGGTGAGCCGTACCGCCGAGCAGAAGCCGACCCCCCGCGAGCGCCGGATGGCGAAGAGGCTGAAGGCGCGGTTCGCCCCGCGCCGGGGGTGGGGCGGCCAGTTCGGCGGACTGGTGCCCGTCGAGGACTCCGGGACCATCTACACCGGGCCCACCAGCCAGGCCGCGGCCATCTACCCTTTCCTCCTCGGATCCGGTCTGCCGCCGCGCGGCGTGCCGGTCGGCCGGGATGTCCTGACCGGCGAGCTGGTGTGCATCGACCCGTCCCAGTGGACGGGCCTGCTGACCGTCAACCCCGGCGTGTGGGTCATGTCCCAGCCGGGCGTCGGGAAGTCCGCGCTGGTCAAGCGGATATGTCTGGTGTACGCGGCGTACGGGCACATGATGTGTGTCCCCGGGGACGTGAAGGGCGAGTACACCGGTCTGGTGAACGAGCTGGGCGGGTCCGTCGTCCGGATCGGCGACGGCATCGGCCGGATCAACCCGCTCGACTCCGGCCCGCTCAAGGGCCGGGCGGTGTCACTGGCCCCGGCCCGCCGCCAGGCCCTGCTCGACGTCCTCAACAGCCGCCGCCAGGAGACCCTGGTTGCTTTGCTGTCCACCAACCACGGGCTCGGCCGGGCCCCGGACGAGATCGAACGCTCCGCGCTCGACACCGCCGTACAGGTCGCGTCCGCAGGCCAGACGCCCGGGAGCGATCCCATCGTGTCGGATGTGGCCCTGGTGCTGCGGACCGCGCCGGAGGAACTGCGGGCCAAGCTGGCGGCCGAGGGCACCCGCTACCAGGATCTGACCCGGTCCGTGATCGCCGGACTCGACAACCTCGTCGGCGGGCCCCTGAAAGGTCTTTTCGACGGGCAGACCACCACCCCCCTCGACATCTCGGCCTCCGCCGTCTCCGTGGACATCAGCGCACTGCGGGCCCGCGGGAACGACGTCGTGTCCGCGGGGATGATCGCGACCTGGGCGTATACCTACTCGGCTCTGGACTCGGCCCGGTCCCTCGGTCTGGTGGACCGCAAACTCGTCCTGCCGATGGATGAGATGTGGCGGGCCCTGCGCTCCGGGCCCGGCCTGGTGGACGCGATGGACGCGATCTCCCGGCTCAATCGTGTCCACGGCGACGTCACCATCTACGTCACCCATTCCCTGCTGGACGTCGAGGCTCTGCCCACCGAGACGGACCGCGCCAAGGCCCGCGGCCTGATGGACCGGTGCGACACGTGGGTCATCGGCGCCTCCTCGGAGGAGGAACTGGGCCGGGTCACCGGCAAACGGACCCTGACCGAGCAGGAGCGGACCATGATCGGTTCCTGGTCGTCGGCGACTTCGACCGGGCTGGACGTCGCGCCCGCCGACGAAGACGGCGCCGCACCCGCCGACGTCGGCCGCCGTCACCCCGGCCGCGGGAAGTATCTGATCAAGGTGGGAGCCCGGCCGGGGATCGCCGCCGCTCTGGAGCTGACCGCCACCGAACGGCGGCTCTACCACACCGACAGCAACCGGCGACCGGCGCGAGGAGAGGTGAGCGTCTGATGATGACCGAGAACGACCGGATGTGGGCCGCCGGAGGCATCGTGCTGGGCGGCGCCGTCGGGCTGTCCGTCTCCACCTGGGCCGGGGCGGCGGCCGGGGCGCTCGTCACCGGGGACGAGCCCGCCGACTTCCCTCTGACCCTGGTCGATGCATACCGGATGGCCACGCAGTGGCCGCAGACCTGGCCGCATTCGCAGACCGCGTCCCTGGCCGGTGCGACCGTCGCCGACCTGGCCGTCGTCGTCTTCCTCGTCTGGGGCCTGCGCTGGGCCTTCCGCTGGTTCCGTAATCCGAGCAGCCTCGCGACCCTTCACCAGGTACGGGAACTGACGCCGAAACACGCCGCGCGGACCGCCACCCGGCTCCGCGCCTCACTGAAGGACACCGCCCCCAAGCGCCTTGCCCCCCGGGACCGGGGGGTGCTCCTCGGCGACCACCGGCCCTCCGGCGTCGAACTGCGCGGCAACGACGAGGACACCTACGTCGCCGTCATGGCCCCCCGCGCGGGCAAATCCACCAGCCTCGCCATCCCCGTGGCGCTGGAAGCCCCCGGCGCCCTGCTGATGACCAGCAACAAGGCCGACGTCTACGCGGCCACCCTCGCCGCCCGCGCGCAGACCGGGCAGACCTTCCTCTTCGACACCCAGGGTGTCGCCCACGGTCGGCGCGAGATCTGGGTCGACCTGATCGCGCAGGCCGAAACCCTCGAAGGCGCCCAGCGGCTCGCCTCCCACTTCGTCAGCCAGGTCACCTCGGAGGCCGATCCCTTCTGGTCCCAGGCCGCCGGAGACCTCCTCACCGGCCTGTTCCGGGCCGCCTGGTGGGAGGGCGCCACCGTCCGCGAGGTCATGAAGTGGCTGTCCGACCCGAAGGAGAAGGCCCCCCTCCGGGTGCTCTACCAGCACGAACCGGTGCTCGCGGAACAAGTGGACTCCTCGACCAACATCGCCGAAGAGACACAGAGCGGGATCTTCCAGAACGCCCGTGTGGCTATGAGCGCGCTGCGGGACGAGAGGGTGCTCGCGTGGGTCACCCCGGACAAGCACTGCGCCCGGTTCGACCCGGAGGCATTCGCCACCAGCAAGGACACCCTCTACCTGCTGTCCAAAAAGGGCGGCCCGTCGTCCGCGCTCGTCGCCGCCGTCGCGGACGCGGTTTTCACCGCCGCAACCGAAGCGGGCGAGCGCCACGGAGGGCGTCTCCCGGAGCCGATGCGCGCGATCCTGGACGAGGCCGCGAACATCTGCAAGATCGCAGACCTCCCCGACCTCTACTCCCACCTCGGGTCCCGGGGGATCACCCCGTTCGTCATCCTCCAGTCCTACCGCCAGGGCGTGAAGGCGTGGGGCGAGGTCGGAATGGACTCCATGTGGAGCGCGGCCACCAAGAAAATCATCGGTGTCGGGATCGATGACGCGAAGTTTGCGCAGGACATCTCCAGCATGGTCGGCGCGCACTTCGTGGAGCGGGGCTCGTACTCCAAGAGCAAGGAAGGCGAGAGCCGTTCCTGGTCCGAGCAGCGGGAACAGGTGCTCGACCCGGCCGAGATCCGCGCCATGAAGAGGGGCACCGCCCTCCTCCTGGCGACCGGAATGCCGGTCGCCCAGATCAGTCTGCGCCCCTGGTATGCCGAGAAGGCCCTGGCCCACATCGGCCCGGAGATGAAGGCCGAGGAGAAGGCCATCACCGAGCGGGCCCTTGTGGCGTACGAGGAGCGGAAGGCGGCCCGCGATGAGCGATGACCCGGACGACGTGCCGGAGCTGCCGGAGCTGGATGTCCCGGTCGGGATGTTCGAGGACATCGAAGACCTCAAGGCCGCCGTGGCACGCCTTTCGGCCCAGCTCTCGGACCTGACCGGCGGCGGAGGAGCCCCGGGAGGAACATCCGCCGACGGCGACGACGGCGATACGGAGGAGAACGGCGGAGGGGCGGACGACGACGAGGAGGAGGAGGGGCAGTTCCCGCCGTTCATCCTGCTGCTCGATCCGCCGGAGTACGACGACGAGCTGAGAGCCCTGATCGAGTGGGTCGAGGGCGTCATCGTCCCCGGCTACCTCGTCGAAGCGTCGGCCGACGCCCGCTGGTGCCACCTCTGGGTCGAGCACCCCTCCGCTGTCGCCCGGCTGCACGCCCTGTGGCTCGCGTGGCAGGAACTGACCGACCCCGAGTCCTGCGGATACACCGGCCCCAGCACCTGGCACCGCGACCACCTCGACCCCGCGATGCGGGAACTGCGGGCTCCTACCGGTCCGTTCGCCGGGTGCGTGAAGGGCGAGCACCAGGTCGTCCACCGCCTGCCCGCCCTCGTCCCCAGCGCCTGGAACCGTACCGACGACTGACGGCCCGCCGCCTACGATGCCCCTTCCGAACGATGGGACGAAGGGAGCGGCGTGGCGTCGCAGGGATGGGACGGTCTGGGGGAGTCGGAGCGGATAGCGCTCGGGATCGTCGCCGGGATCGAACGGGAACGCAGGCCCGTCCGGGGAGCCGGGGAGCCGTACGCCGTCGACCTGACGGAGGCAGCGGCCCGGGCCCTGGAGAGGGGGATCGATCTGCTGGAGATCGATGCCTTCGTGGTGGGGGAGCTGGAGGGCCGGGGGCTGATCGGCCGTGTGGTCTCCGACGGCCGGGTGCTCCTGAGAACCACTCCAGTCGGCCGGGATCTCGTACCGGCCGACTCGGCCGAGGGTACTTCGGCCGGGCGGCCGGGGCCGAAGGCACCGGCGGCGGAGCGGGACCGGCTGATCTGGGACGGTCTGCACGACGCCGAGCGGGCGCTGCTGGAGCAGGTTTTCGGGGCGGACCAGGAGCAGCACGCCGCCAACCAGCGGCGCTTCCGGGAGGGGGGCCGGTCTCTGCCCGCCCGTCAGGCGCGGCGTGTTCTCCTCGGCGACGGTACGGATACCGCCGCCCTGGCCGTCCTGGTCAAGGCCGGTCTGGCCGAGGCGGAGGAAGGGGGCGGTACGGCGGCTGGGGTGTGGATGACCCGCCGGGGCCGGGCCGTGGTCCGAGCGGGCAAGGGCCTGACCGCGAAGCGGCCGGTCCCGGCGGCCGGGGCCGCGAGGGCGGCGGGACCGGGGGAGGACGACGGTCCGGCGACGCTCACCCAGGGCCTGTGGACGGCCCTGGCCACCGTCGCCCGCGCCGGGGACGACGGCGCGGACTACCTGTTCCACGGCATCCTCCGGTACCTCCTGGAAGGGCGCAGCAAGGAACGGCCGTATCTGCGGAGGGTCTCCGCCGTCCTGCCCGCAGCCGAGCCCAAGCCCGAGCCCGAGCCCGAGGCGGATGCCCTGTTCGGGCTCGGCGAACTCGCCGCCGGGGCTACTGCCCCCTCTGCGCGGGCCGGGAAGAACCCCGGGGGCCGTGGCCAGCGGGTGACCCGCTACCGGTTCACCGAGGCGGGCCGGGCGTACTACCGGCAGACCCTGGCCGCGCACCGGGCGCTGTACCCGGGGGTCGACGCGCCCGACCTGCCGCCGGACGGCTGACCGCAGGGGAGCCGCGCACTACTGCGGCTGGGCGACCAGGCGCCTGACCCAGCGGGTCACCGGGCCGGGGTGGGCTGGGTCCGGGAGCCAGAACTCCCCGCTCGTCACCTTTGTGCGGACGGATATACCCAGGGTGCAGAAAACCCGGCGCAGGTCCTCGGCGAGCGCGCGCCGCTCCGGGCTGAGATCGGATTTCAGGGGGGCGAGCCGGACCGGCCGCCGCAGACCGGGTGCGAGATCCGCCCCGGCGTCGTGTTCGGGCATGGGGCCAGTATCACGAGCCCGGCCCGGGCCCGGGGCCGTACCGGTGTGGCCGTCCGGCAGGTGGCAACACCGGTACGGCGCCGTCGTGCGTACGGGTGGTCCGGCGCGTACGGCTACCAGTCGGGGTCCTCGCGCCGTACGGACCCGGTGCCTTCGCAGAGGTGGCACTGGACCACCGGAGGTTCCCCCAGGCACGTCGGGCAGCCTGAATGCCCGTCGTAGTACTGGTTGCGCTCCCGGCCGGTGCCGTCGCAGATGTAACAGACCGTCATGCCGTCCGGGGGCGCGGCGGGGGAGGGGGCGGGTGCGGGACTGTGGGCTCGGGTCGTCATACGGATCAGGATGCCCGGCGGCGGCCCGCGCCGGAGCCGATTGGGGAACCCGGCCTCGGAGGCGGCTGGTTGGGCTGGCAGCCCTCTTGAAATTTACAACGCTGCGCTGTAAATTACGGGGCATGAAGAAGGTCAAGAACCCGGACAGCATCCCCGTCGAGCGCGCGACCCACGCCGAGCGGCGCGACCAGCACAGCAGCCCTTACCTGGACGACACCGACCTCGTGGAGCACGAGAGGATCTGGAAGGACGGCGGCGGTACCCGCGCAGTGGTCCGAGCCTGGGTCGCGCTCCCTCAGGCGCCCTTCGTGGTGGACGGGGAGGACATCCCGAACAGCCCCGAGATGGTGCTGGTGAACCACTGGGTCGTGGCCGACCGGGACGACCCGGAGCAGATGGAGCGGGCCGTCAGGCGGGCCAAGGCCGCGATCGTGGCCTGGCGTGCCCGCAGCAGCCTCGCCGCTCTGGAGGAGGAGGAGCGGAGCCTTGACTGCGGCTACGCCAGGACCTCCCTCCTCATCAAGCGGGAATGGGAGCTGAAGGAATGGCTGAGGTATTCGAGGACGGGAGGGGGCGCCTGCCGAAGCGCGCGGGTGCAGCGGGAGCGGGAGCGAAAGGTCCGGGAGGAGCACAACAACAAGCGGTACTGGAACTTCCGCAAGGAGTGCGACAAGCTGAAGAAGCTCCTGGGCGAGCAGGGGGAGCAGGGCATCGAGGGCAACACCTGGGCGGTGGAGCTGATGGAGGACGTCCGCGTCTTCAACGAGGATTTTGCCCGGTGGAATGAGATCCGGGAAACCGAACGCCCGGTGTTCTCCCTTCAGGTCACCGTGGAGCTGATGCGGCTGGGGGTCAGCCGGGAAAAGGTGCTCGACCTCATGTGCTGGACCGAGAAGGAGGACCGCGAGCGGGTCGTGCGCCTGTGGGACAACGTGACCGTGGCCCAGGCCGCCGCCCTGGCGGGCATCGGACCGGGAACCTGGCGCGGGTACGTCAGCCGGAACCAGGCCCCGAGGCCGGACCACCGGATCGGCGGGGACCCGATGTGGACGATCGAGACCGTCATGGAGTGGGCCGACAACCGGCCCGGCCCCGGACGCCCCAAGAAGAAGTGAGAAGGGCCCGGAGAAGGGTCTAGCTCCTCCGGGCCCGGCCTCAGATTACCCCGCCCGCCCGCACACGAGAGGGGGGTGCCCGCCGTCCGGCGGGCACCCCCTTTTTTTTGTGTGCGGGTGCCGGAGGTTACCGGTCGCCCGGGGGCGGGAGCAGGGGGCCGTGCGCCCGGTCGGCCGCTTCCCGGGTCCAGAACACGGTGTTGCGCCAGCGGGTGACGGTGCCGTTGGGGGCGGTGATCTCGATCGTCCACCAGGTGGCCAGGCTGCCGTCGCGGAGTTCGGCGACCGTCTCGACCAGCTGGATGACGGTTTTCGACGGCAGGGTGGTGCTGGAGAGTGCTTCGGTACTCCGGATGGCCTGGACGCGGACGCTCGCTACCCGGGCGCGGGTGGCGGCGCCGTTTGCGCGTGCCCGGGCGAGGGCCTGTGCGAGGGCGGGATCCTCGCGCGGCCGGGGCGGTTTGGCCGGGGCCTTCTTCCGGGCCTCGGCGCGGGCGGCGTCCGCCGCCGCCTTCGCCGCGGCAGTGTCGGCCCGGCGCTTGTCGGTACCGCTTTCGACGACGCGTACGGCGGGGCGTTCTCCCTCGGGCGGCTGGTGCCGGACCAGGAGCCGGGCCAGCGACCTGGCCGCGGGGATGTCGAAGGTCCGCCGGTAGTTGTGGCTGCTGCGCCACCACACGCGCTCCAGCCGGCCGTCTCGGACCACGCTGACGTAGAGGGTGTAGAGGGATTCGGGGTAGGGGGAGATGTCCGGGCTCTGGCGCTGGTGCTGCGGGGACCTGGGGACGGTGCGCTGTCGGCGGTCGCACTGGACCAGGAGGTAGCCCTCGGGCAGCTCGACGAGGTCATCGGGTTCCAGTCGCGGCCCGGTGATCCTGATGACCCCTTCCATCCCGGTCCGCTCGACGCCGGTCATCACGCACCGCCAGGACCCCTCAGTCTCCTGCGGCCACTGGACCGGGGGGACCCGCACCCGGGTCAGGGGCCGTACGGATTCCACGGCGACCGGCGACCACGGCAGGCACGGGTTGCCGCAGTCGCACGCCTGGCCGATGACCTGGCGGGCTGTCTCGTACCAGGCCGGGTCCACCGGCTGCCACCCGAGGTCCCGGGCGGTGTCGAGGATCCGCTCCCGGTCCGGGATGTCCCCCTTTCCGGGGGCGATGCGCTTCTCGCGCGGCTCGGGACGCCGGGTCTCGAAGAATTCGCCGATCCACGGCGGGGCGTTCTCCACCAGGAACCACCCGTCGCCCCGCCGCTCCAGCCTGAGGAACCGGCCCTCGGGGAGATGGTCGGCGACGTTGAGGGGGTAGAGGATCCGCAGGACCGGCCGGACCGCCCCTTCGTCGTCCCGCCTCTGGACCTCGAACGGTGCGGCCGGGGTCCGGCCCGCCAGCAGCCGGTACCCGGGCAGCTGCTCCCAGGCCCCGCCGGGCTGCTGCTCCATCAGGACGTGGGGCCGCTCGCAGGGCGGCACCACCGGCTCGGTGGTCGACACGACGGGCTCTCCTTCCGGTGCTTTGGGGTTGTGGCCGGGTGGTGCCGTACCCGCCCCGGCAAGGGGGCGGGTACGGCACCGGGGGTTACTGCTTGTGTCCGCGTCCGGGCCCGTGGCCGGGACGGCTGTCCCACCACCGCCGTACCGCGCGCGGGTCGTAGAGATGCGCCTTCCGCGTGTTCGGCTCCCCGGCCGCGCTGTCGGCTTCGGCTTCGGCGTGTGTGCCGGTGCGCCCGGTCCACCCGGGCTCGGCCTGCGCCGTGCTCAGGACGGGGATGTCGATCACGGCCTGGCCGTGGCGGGTACGGCGGGACCGGCGCAGCGCCTGGCGCAGCGCGTCACGGGCCGTGCCCAGGTACTGCGCCAGTTCGGTGACGGTCATGACCGGGGGCAGGCCGTCGTCCTCGGCCGCGAACACCTCCCGCGCCGCGTCCTGGCTGGTGTGGAACGTGCGGCGGCCGGGGCCGTCCGGGTGGGGATGCTGCGGGGCGGCGGTGACGACGGCGACCTCCCACAGATGGACGCCGGTGCCGTCGGGGCGGGTGACGGTGTGCCGGGTGAGGGTGACGGTCCGGCTGGCCCCGTGGGCGTGGGCGGTACGGCTGTCCACCGTCGCGGACGCCACCCCGGTGGCGTCCAGCCAGTTCTCCCACGGCCGTTCCTGCTCCAGGTCCGACCAGTTCGCGGCCTCCGTGCAGGACTGGACGAGGCGGGCCGCCGCCTCAAGCCGCCGCATCCCGTCGGGCCACGAGCCGCCGATGTGCCCCTGGTGCTGGTAGACCTCGGCCGGGACGGCGACCAGGCCGTCGGACCAGACCACGAGGTGACGGGCCGGGTCGACATGGAGGGGCCGGAGCCCGGGGACGGACTCCGCGTACACCTCACGGACGAGAGTGAACTCCCGGCCGGGGTCCTGCCGGGCCAGGACACCGCGGGCCGTTTCGGCGGTGAGCGCGTAGTACGGGCGTCCGCCGTCCCCGGTGAGACGGACTCGGGTGGCGTCGTCCGGGACGACCGGGTCCGCCGCCGCCCGCAGGGTTGCGAGGTCGACCGGCAGCCCGAGGCGGCGATGGACCGTGACCGCCTGCGGCGCGATACCCGCCTCCCGCAGAACCGACAGGTGCCGGGCAAGCGGCCCTCCGGCCGTGTCCCGCGGCTCCCGGTCCAGCACCCAGCCCTCGTGCCGCCACCACTGAGGCGGCCGTACCGCCAGAGCCGCCACGTCCTGCTCGTCCTCGATCCGCCACCACAGCCGCCGCTCACCGAGCGGCAGCCCGATCGCGTGCTCGACCGTGATGTCGTGCGGGTACCAGCCCCCGAGCCGCAGGGCCTGGGCCCAGTCGGCGGGGATGTCCCCGTACGCCTCGGCCGGGGGCATCCCGTGATCCAGCAGGGCCGCGCCCTCCCCCTCGGCCAGGGGTCGCCGCACGAGGACCGGGTGCCACCGCGCCTCCGCCGTGTCCTCCGGGCCCTGGGACTGCGCCCGGGGGGTCATCTCGAACTGCACCCAGCGCGGTACGCCGTACCACGCCTCCGGGTCTTTGGGCAGCACCGTCCACAGCCAGCCCTCGACGGTGTCGACCCACACCGTCAGCGGGCCGCGCATCCGTTTCGGGGTGTTGACCCGGGCGGAGGGGAGCGCGAACCGGCCCTCGTACTGCTGCTGGACGACTGCGGGCCGGTGGGGCAGGTAGGCCCAGTAGGAGGCCAGACCGGGACCGGGACGGGACCCGGAGTCGGGCCGCTCCCACCGCTCCAGATCGGCCAGGGTCAGGGTCAGCGGGGTCGTCATGTCGCCTCCATAAAAGGTGTCACTAGACATGTGACACCTTTTATGGGGCCGCCGTCAAGGCCCAACCTGGCCCAGTGGTGGGGGAGTCGCCGTCGCCCGCCCCGCCGCCTCGCCGCTCCGGAGTCCGCGGGGGCGGACGGACGCCGGGCGGAACCGGCACGCCGGGGCGCGTGCCGTCCGGTACCACCGCCGGTCGGGCACCGCCCCGGCCGGAGCGGCTGGGGCGGTACCCCCGAAGCGAGATGAACCGCACGGTTGACTTCAGTGTCAACCTTGCGGTTCACTTTGTGTTGTCAGGGGGTTGCAGCACCCCGGACAACCGGCACCTCGGTCGGTCCCGGCCGAGGTAATCCACCAGGGGAGCAGACCACCATGCGCGTTCTGGAATCGACCTACGACTCCGTCACCGACGAGCTGGGCGACGAGGAGCGGGAGGTCCTGGCCGCCCTGGCGGCCGCCGGTGACCCGGAGCGGGAGACCTGCGCGGTCGACGAGTACGGGAACCGGACGGCGGACGTCGTCCTGCGCGTCTTCACCGTCCCCGGCGCAGGGGAGCGGTGGGCCGTGACGGACGAAGGGGCCGAGCACCGGTCGGTCTGGGAGGGGGACGGCCGGGAGGCGGCCGAGGCCCTGTACGAGGAGACGGTCCGGGCCCTGGCCGGATGCTCCGGCCCGGGGGACGGGCCGTGGTGGACGGTGAGCGACGTCGACGGCGTCGCGCACGCCGCCGCCACCCTGACCGTGGAGTACCTCACCGGCGGTCAGTGGCGCGAGGACCGCACCGACACCGTCGAGATCCACCTCGGCCGCTCCTTCGCGGGGCCGGGCCTGCTCACCGGGTGGCTGGACCTCAACGCCCTGACCCAGGAAGCGGCCGACGGTATCGCGGCCCACCTGGCCTCGGCCCAGAGCAGCGTCAACGACCGGGTGGCGCTCGCCGACGCGGCCCGCTGGCCGATGCCCGGAACGCCCGCCGACGCGCTGCGGGTCACCCTGGAGGGCGTGACCGCCCAGGGCCCCGTCCGTTTCACGGCAAAGGCCCCGGCCCCCACCACCGAGCCCACCGCCGACCGGATCGCCGCCTACCGCAGCGCCATGCAGCGCGCGGCCGACGAGGAGACGGAGCGCGCGGCCGAGCGGGACGCCGCCGACGACGACGGCTCCTCCTCCTACTACGACCGCTGACCCGGTGTCCGGGCGTCCCGCCGCAGTGCCGGGACGCCCGCACACCACCCCGGCCACGACCGAACCGACCAAAGGAACATGGTGAACGAGTTCCCTCTGATCCCCCAGGTGCTGGGCGAGCCCGACCCGGCCCGCCGTCTCCGGGCCGCCATCGACGCCTCGGCCCTCGCCGCCGCGACGCGGGGCCACGCCGCGGCCGCCCCCTACGAGAAAGCCGCGCAGGACGCGCTGGAGGAACTGATCGCCGCCCACGGCGGGAACGTCGCAGCGGCGGCCCGGGAGACCGGATTCGACGGTCGTAAGCCCCTCACCCCCCAGGCTCTGCACAAGCGCCGGCAGAAGGCCAAGGGGCAGCTCCCGGCCTCCTCCCCGGCGGCCAGCCCCCGCCAGGCCCAGCCCGCCCTGCACTTCAACAACCCCCTGGAGGCGGAAGACGCCCTGGAGGACTGGGCCCTGCGCCGCCAGGAGGTGGACGACCAGCGCGACACCCTGCTCCTGGGCGCCCTCGCCGCCGGTGTGGACCCGGCACGGATCGCCGAACTCGCCCCGGCCGGGCTCGACCTGCTGCGCCGGATCCGCCCGGCGGGAAACATCACCGTCTCCCAGCTGAAGCAGGACGCGATCGAGGAGTTCGCGCGGGCCATCGCCGCGCGCGCGGACGAACTCCGCGCCCTCGACACTCCCGCCGCACAGGCCGCAGCCCGGATCTGGCGGCTCGCCGCCGACGACATCGTCACCAACACCGCCCCCTACGCCCTGCACCAGGAACCCGTCATCAGGGTCGCCGACTACGACACCCCCGAGGCATACGCGGACGCCGTCATGGCCGCCCGCCCCGAGACGGACCACGACGAAGGCGCCCAGAGGGAGCCGAGTCACCTCTCCATGGTCGCGGGCCCGGACGCGTGGCTGGCCTGGTACTACCTCCAGCTCGCCCGCGACGCCGCCCGCGAACCCGTCGAGGGGACCGGCGAGAGGGGAGAAGCCGTGACCGCCGCGTTCGGGGACCTGGCCGAGGCGATCCTCCACCTGCGCACCACCGGCCAGGTCCCGCCCGCCCTCACCCACCAGGCCCGGCCCGGGCAGGAAGACGGCACCCCGTGACCCCCACCCCCGTCGCACACGTCATCGACACCGACCGCCAAGCCGCCGCCGACACCGACCACGAAGCCGCCGCCGACCTCCTGTTCGACCCGCCCGGCACAGGCCCGGAAGCCGGGATCCGGCCCTGGGACTACGCCGCGGCCGGCGCGGTCCTCTCCTACACCTGCGGCCGCCCTCCCGCCGACCCCGGCGCCGAGGTCCAACAGCTCCTGCGGGTCATCCACGCCACCGGCCGCGCCCACAGCCACGAGGCCCACGCGCTGCTCATGCCGCTCGGCGTCGTCATGCTCGCCGGGGAGATCGCCACCCGCACCCTGCACCGCGAACTCACCGCCGAACACGGCGAGAACCCCTTCAAGCCGCTCGCTGCAGCCATCGCCCACCTGTGGCCCCTGCCCCAGGAACACATCCCCACCATCGGGCCGGGACACCCCGGCATGGCACTCCACCGCTGGACCACCGGCCACCGGCCCCCGCTCCACCCCCTCGCCCGCGACACCGCCCATCTCCTGGCCACCGCCCTCTCCCGCAACGGACGCGACGGACGCGACGGACGCGTCAGCCGGATGCGGTGCGCCGCCCGGATCTGCACGGCCGTCCTGCGCCACCGCGGCACAGAAGGCCGCGACGAACTGGCCGCCGTACGCGAACACGTCCTCACCACCCGCGACACCCCACCCCCCGACCACACCACCACATAGGACCCCGGACCCTCCCGCCCGCCGCCCCGGCGACCCCGGGGCGGCCCACACACTGCCCCTGTGCGGCAACCCGCCGGTACTGCAACACCCCAGGTCACAGCGATTCGGCTACCGGACCAGCAACCGGCCATACTGCTCCGACCCTTTCGCCGTCATCAGCTGGCCCGGCACCCGCCCGGCCGGACCAACGGCCGCCCAGGGACACCTGTGACGTACGACGACCCCGACCGGCGCGGCCGGACCGACGCCGCCGGGACCCGCGACGAACTCGCCGCCCCCGGCATCCACACCACCGTCAGCCAGATCGCCCGGTATGACCGCGCCCCGCTGCCGACCGCGACGAAGGCGCCGCTGACCTGCACGTACGCGCATCCCCGGGGCTGGTTTCACGCCCTCGAAACGCATGCGAAAACCATCCGGCATGTTGACGCATGCGGAAAGTGGTGTCATGGTTGACGCATGCGGAAACAGTCCGCGTTACGAGAATGAGGTACGCCCGATGACGCGCGTCAACGTCTACGCCTACCCGGCCACCGAGTACGACGAGACGAGCCCCCGGCTCGTCGGCTGGTTCAACCCCGACTCCGCTGTCGAGTACAAGGAGGACACGGTGGACGGGGAGAGGTCGGTCAATCCCGTTCCCGAGTTCAGCCACCAGTCGCTCTACCACACCGCCAAGGGCCGGTGGGTCCTGTGCACCTGGTCCCAGTACCAGGGCACCGAGGCCCGCCACGAGTTCGTCGACGAGGCGGCCGCGAAGGACTGGCTGCTGCGCAACGCCGAGGATGCAGCCGCAGAGAAGTGGTTCGGCCAGCTGGACGAGGAGTCCGGCCCCAATCTCGGCGGGCGCCCCCCGATCGGCGCCAAGTGGGAAGTCCGGCTGGATGACGAGACCCAGAGGCGGGTCACCGCCTACGCGGGCGTACGGCCCCGGGCGGACGTCCTGCGCGAACTCATCACGGCCGGGCTGGACGCCCTGGAGTCCGCCTGAACACGGTAAGCCCCACAGCGCCCCTCCCCGCCTCACGCGGGAGGGGGCGTTTCCGCGTTCCCGCCCCGAGGCCGTACCGGACCCGGGAGGATCACCGTACGGCTACCGACCCCCGTGACGAACACATCGCCGAACTCCGGGCCGTTCTGACGCGGCCGGGATGATCGGCGGGGATGATCCGGAGCACGCCGAACGGTCGGCGGCCCTGCCATGCGTCCATAATGCGCCTGTCCTGGCCGGACGGCATCTCCCGGTCGTTCTGCGGCTTCTTCCGGCCATCCTCGCGCCCCCCCTGTCCGGTATGTACCGCATTGCCTCTTGACGTTGCGCGCATATAACGACCGCCCATCCCGACCGAAGGGAAGACCATGCCCGTCAATAAGAAGACGAAGAAGACCGCCCAGCGGCCGACCGCCGTAGCTGTTGGGATCTCCAGCCGTCCCGGCACCGAGCCGCCCTGCGCGGACGGCGCCTGGGTCCACCGCCGCGACGAGCGGGTCACCGCCGCCGTCGTCGACGGCGCCGGACACCACCCGGACGTCGTCGCCTTCGCCCGGATCGCACCCCAGGTAGCCGCCCTGACCGGGATGGCGGACGGAGGGCTGCCCGCTCTGATGAACGCCGGTCGGATGGCCCAGGCGTACGACCGCCCGCCCCACATGTCCGCCGTCTACGCCGACATGGAACCCGGACGGGATACCGGGATCCACTGGATCGGGGACGCCCGCGCCTACGGCTGGGACGGGAAGAAGCTGAAGCAGTGGACGCGGGACCAGACCATGGGGGAGTGGCTGCGGTGGAACGGCGGGAAGACGATCAAAATCGTCCCCCGCAAGGCCGTCGAGTCCCAGGACAACTGGGCCCGCCTCGGCGTGGCCCAGGCCAGCGAATACACATGCCGCCATGTCCAGATCCCCGAGGAGATCCGCCTCGTCCTCCTGGTCACGGACGGCATCTCGGACCAGGTCCCGCTCTCCACGGCCGAGGGACTCTGCCGGGCCCACGCCGACGACCCCCAGGCCCTGGCCGACGCCCTCACCGCCGCCGCCGAGGGCGAGACCGACGAGAAGACCGGGGAGCACTACCGCGACGACGCGACCACCGTCGTACTCCGGCTCGGCTGACCGGAGAGGAGATCCGGGCCCGTCTCCCAAGCACGGGCCCGGAGGCGATCAGCCCTGTATGAACGCAGGGCCGGTCGACCGGACCCGTACGGGGGCGCGGGCCCGTCTCCCATCCGTCCCACCGGAGTAGGACCTGCGCAGAGATCAACGACAGACTCGGCCCCCGGACACGCTGAGGGTCGACGCGGCCCGTGCCGTCCCGTGGCGCACCACGGGCTTGTCGACTCAATTCAAGAAGCGCCGAGGGGGTCCGCACCGGGGCCGCGGCGGTTCCTGCCTTCGGTATCGACCACGATCACGGGCGGGCAGTCCGGGCACGAGTGGAGAGCCTGTGATCCGATCCAGCGCCACCCGGCGTCCCACAGCGCCCGGTAGTCCCCCGACTCTGGCACGGGAAGGCTCGCACCGCAGCAGGTGCAGGCGGTGGCGGGGGCCGTGACATCGAGACTCCTTCTGGCTGGAGACCCCCAAGGCTATGCGGTCCCGGGGAGGCGCCCTGCCCGGACAGGATTCCGCTCCTGCCGGGAAACGCGAGAGGGCTTTCCCGCCGTCTGGCCCGGGATTCCGGCAACCCGCCCGCCGGGCAGAGCCCGCGAGTAGCGTCGTACCAGCAAGCAGTCGACCGAGGAGGCCCCGTGTCCGCACAGCCCGAGCATGTCCCGCCGCCGAGCAGCGCTCCGCCTATGCGCACGCTGGCTCAGCTCCGGTCCGCCCTGGCGACGTGGGGATGGCCCGGAGATCTCGCGGCGTTCGAGGCCGAGCTGGGCGCCGTCGAACTGGACGACCTGACGGCGGTCCAGGGGGTCACCCAGGCGTACCGCCGCCGGGTGGAAATGAGGTACGACGAGGGAGCGATGGCCGCCCTGGCCCGCACCCCCAGCGACGTCGATGCCGAACTGCGCCGCAAGCTGGCCGAGGCAGGGCACCAGTGAGCCACGCGTTCTACAGCGACGCCGCCGAGAAAATCCTGCCGGAGCTGACCACCAGCGAGCGGGCCACGGTCGAGCGCTTCCGCCGGGCGCTCGCGGAGAACCCTGATCTGGGGCGCCTGCTCCCTGGCCCTGACGCTCAGCCGAGCCGTGCGTACGACCTTCTGCCGGGCCAGACCCGGGGCCGGGGGATCACCGTGGTGCACCGGCACAGCCCCGAGCTGGACGCAGTCCTGATCCTCTGGATCATTGCCGGGCCCTGAACCGCTTTGACGCCGCTGACTCCGGGCAGCGGTTCGTCCCGGAGGCCGGGACGAAGGGGTGAGCCCGGAGGGCGCCGGCGACGTCCTCACCCGCCTTGGCGAGCGTGCCGGTCTGGAGAAGCGGCGGCTCGCCGGGCACAGTTCCCGTCGTGGTCTCGTCGCCGAGTCCCGCCCCAGCACGTCGACTCGCGCCAGGACTGGCGGGGTATGCGCCGACGCGGGCACTCCCGGCGGGAAGCTGTCCCCGGCCCGCTGAGGCCCGGCGACCGCACGTCATGCGCTTGCCGTGTCCTGGCCCCTGGCCAGGGCCTTCAGCGCATGCTCGACCTCGTACCGGTTGTGCCCGCCTTCCTGTGCGAACTCCGTGATCGCGGTCTGGACGGCGGCGGCGGACTCCACCGTGAGCCGTCCGTCGCGGATCTCGGCCCACGCGGCGGCCTCCAGCCGGATGAGTTCGTCGGGCAGTTCGATTTTCGTCATGGGCTGAATCCAAGCAGGTCGGGGCCGAATCCAAGCCTATGTGACTCACGTCACAGGCGGGGAAGGTTTCGGTTTCTATCAAGCGTTTCCGCCGTTCTGCCTGGTCAGGGCATTGCTCAGGGGTGAGGTTCGACGGAATGTGCTACTCAAAGTGTCCGGCCATGATCATCGTGTGATTTTTTTCGGGGGGTCATGAGTGATCGGCGCCCGTTCCCGACATCGTGAGGGGTGGAGCCACAGGGCTCCCGGCACGGGCCGGTCCACCCTGAATGACAGGGGAGGGACCGGCCCGTTCCGACCCTCAGCACGAAAGGCGCGGCGTGAGCGACACGGGTGTATCGCCTCAGGAGAGCAGCCAGCCGGTGGACTTACCTCTGGACCTGCCGCTGGATTTCGAGGCGTTCTATCTGACCCACCAGGAGTTCTTCCACACGTTCGCCGAACTCCACCTCGGCAGCCGCCGGGCGGCCGAGGAGACCGTGCACCGGGTCTTCCTGGAGATCCTGACCGGCTGGGACGTCCTGCTGCGGGAGGGCGAGCTGGAGCAGCAGACCCTCGGCGTCCTGCACCGCCATGTCAGCGCCCGGCTCGCGAGGGAACAGCGGGGGCCCGCGTACGTCATCAACGGGCCCATAGCCCGGGCCCTCGACGCGATCCGGTCCCGCATGGAGATCACCGAGGACTCCATCCGCCTGTACGAGGCCATCACCGCACTTCCGCCCCGCCAGTACTCCGTCATCGTCCTGCGCTACCTCCTGCAATACCCGACGAGCCGTATCGCCCGCTACATGGGGATCGACGAGCGTACGGTCGACTACCACGGCCGCAGGGGCAAAGCCGCCATCAAAGACTGGCTCGCAAAGCACGCCGGTATCTTCCTGGGCGAGGACGAGAAGAGGAGGGGCACGTGAACCGCCCGGCGACTACCACGATTGACGACCTCCTGGCCGACGCCGCCATATCCATCACCCCCCCGGCCGCCTTCGACGTCGGCGCCGCTCTGCGCCGCCTCGCCGCCGATGCCGCCGACCCGGCCGCCCCGGCCCCGGACATGGAGCGCTCCGCCCAGGCCGGGCACCGGCTCGGCACAGTCTGCCGATGGATCCTCAACGGCCCCGGCTCCGCCTTCCACGTCGCCCGTATCTCCTCCGACGACGATCCCGCCCCCGAACCCGAAGCCCACGGCCGGGACGAAGACGACACCCTCGACGTCGAGGGCGCCCTGGTCTACGCGTGCCTCCTCCACCTGGCCGGGCACCGCGAGTCCGCCGAATTCTGGTGGCAACTCGCCGCCGGGGCCGGGAGCCGCGCCGCCGCCTACTGCCTCCACCTCCACCACGCCCACCTCGGAGAGGACCGCGAAGCCCGGCACTGGTACCACCAGCTCACCGGTTCCATGGACGACAGCAGCATCCCCCCGGACGCGGCGTTCATCGAAGGACTGGAGGCCGTCGCCCGCTACGTCCAGCGCCACGGATCCGCCGCCGCCGCGCCCACCGGCCACCTCGAAGGCGAGGTCGACCGGCTGGCCTCCCGGACTATCGGCACGCCCTGCGTCATCGCCCGCAGACCCGACCGGAGCCTGGTCGCCCGGCTCCGCGAGTTCTTCGCCCACCGGACCTGACCAGCCAATGGCCCGGGTGCCCAGCGGTCCGTCGGGCACCCGCGATCACGGTGCTCAGTACGAGCCCGCCCCGGCGGTGGTCGGCTGCGACACCACGGTGTCGCGGCTGGCGTCCCAGCCGGCGCAGTGCGTCGTCTCCCGGGCGCCCTGGTCGTACCGGACGGTCATCTCCCACACCGGCCAGACGCCGAGCGGCCGCGGACCGGGCTCGATCGCGAGCACCTCGTACGCGCTGCCGTCGTCGCCGTGGTGGTACCGGCCGCCGACGACGCGGGGGCCGATCTGCGTGGCGATCCACTCCTCGTACGTCATCTCGAAGCCCTCCTCCCGGTCGCCCAGCAGCTCGGCGGGCATCGTGTTGCCGCATTCCTCGCAGTCGCTCCGCCCGCAGGTGGTCACGTTGCCGCAGGTCGCGCAGGTCCACGACGGGCGGCCGCAGTCGTGGCAGGCGTCGTACGACGGCGGGTTGTCCGCTCCGCACGTGCACCCCCACGCCCGGCGGGCGCGCTTCGCGGCGGCGAGATCCGTCAGGTACGTACTCATAGCTCCCTCGGTGGTGTTCTATCTGAGACAACCCGCGCGTCCGGCGCGCGGGGTTGGTGCGATCGGATTGGTTGGTCAGACGGTCCGCAGGCGCCGCGAGCACTTCGGCGGGGGGCCCGGGTCGGGCCATTCGTCGGCCGAGGTGGACCGGGAAGCCTGGGGGATTGATTCCTTGTCTATTGGGGTGAAGTGCGGGGCCGGGTGCCCGTACGGTGGCGGGTATGTCCTTTGAGATTGGGAGTCCCCGGCAGCTGCTGGCCGCGCTGTCCGGCGCCGTGGTCGGGCTGGTCGCCACACTGGTTGCCGCACGGTCCGGCGCGGCGGTCGATGCCCCCGTCGCCATGGTCGTGGGGGTAACCGCGCTGGGAACCGCGAGCGTGTACGCGACGTGGCTGCTGTGCGGGCGCCTGGGTCTCCACCGGCGCTTGTTGTCCGCGCGGTTCGCCGCAGTCGCCACAGGGGTGGCGTTCCTGGTGACCTGGGGGGCGCTGTACCTCATTGATGCCGTCTGGCCGCGCTGACTCGCGGGGTCAGAAGACGCCGGGGGTGTCGGAGAACAGCCAGGCGAAGAAGGCGGCCCCCAAAACCGTCCCGGCCGTCGCCTGGAGCATGATGCCCGGGGGCAGGCCCGTGGTGGGGTGCTGGAGTAGCCGGGTGAAGCCGAGGCCGCCGAGAACCGCCGCGCCGATCAGCAGGGCGAAGGACGCGAAAGGGTTGAGCGGAAGGGCGAAGGCGGCCGCGAGGAGAGCGGCCGCGCCGACGGCGGGCGGGACAGCATCCAATCGGTACATGTCAGTGTCTCTTCTCGGGGTCGGGCAGGGGGACTTGGGTGCCGGTCAGCCGGTCGAGGGCCCACCAGGTGCCGTCCGCGTGGCGGTCGGCGTACGCGTTGGTCTGCTGGCTGCGCTCGGTCCAGACGGTGACGCCGCCGGGCACGCCGAGGCCGTCGAGGAACGCCTTGGCCTCACGGAAGGTGGTCGACCGCTGCTCTCGCCCGGCTACCCGGATGACCGTCCCGTCGGGCTTGGTCCGGGTGGTGGACTCGGTGGCGTAGAAGACCCGCTGTGCGTTGCGGGGGATGCGCAGGCTCACGGCCGTGCCTCCTTCTCGTCTTCGTCGTCGGCCGGGAGCGCGCCGCCGTCCAGGTCGATGGGGCGGTAGCCGGTGGCGGCGAAGACACTGCCGCCCGTGCTGGTCTTGCCGGTGCCGCCGGGGGAGAGCCCCAGGTCCTCGGCGGCCTTCTTGCCCGCCGCTTTGCGGGTGAAGGCTTCGCGGAAGACGGGGACGAGTTCCTGGTCCATCCGGTAGGCGATGTTCTCGTGCCAGGAGGGGTTGTCGGGGTTGGAGACGGGGGTAATGGGCACCGGGGTGCCCTCCGGCCACCAGCCCTTGCGGACTCCGCGCTTGACGGCCCGGTTCAGGCCGTTGGAGGCGCCGTTGAGCCTGCCGATTTCGCGGCGGAGGTGGTCGGCGCCGAGGTAGCCGTCCGCGCCGACGACCAGTTCGGCCATCCGGCACGAGCCCGCGGTCAGGTCGCGGAGGTAGCGCTCGGCGCGGTCGACGGTCCAGCCCGGGTGGACGGTGCTGATGGACAGCTCCGCGTGATGCCGGGCAGCCAGCGCGACCAGTTCCTCGGCGAGCGCCGGGGCCGCGCCTTCGATGCTGATCCGCACAGGGTGGCCGCTGTGGTGCGACGGGGCGGTCGCCCTGGCGAGGATGTCGGCGTGGTCGAAGGCGAGTTGGGTGGGCAGGTCGTTCAGGGGCCACCAGCGGGCGTCGGTGGCGTCGTCCTCGGCGTGCACGGCGGTGCCGGTGGGGACGGTGACGGCGTAGGCGATGGTGACGTAGCGGCCGCGCTCGTCGCGGCCGGGGGTGTCGAAGGCGCCGATCTGCCGCAGACCGTCCGGGGCCACTGCCACGCTGGTCTCTTCGCGCAGTTCCCGGGCGGCCGCCGTGCGGCTGTCCTCGCCGGGGTCGAGGTGGCCGCCGGGCAGCGCCCACGACCCCTGGTGCGGGGCCCAGCGGCGCCGGATCAGCAGCACGCGGCCGTCCGGGGTGGTGGCCACGACATCGGCCGTGAGGCGGATGGTCTCGGTGTCGGTCATGCACGTCCTCTCATACAGGGCGTCCGGTGAATTCAGTCCCGGTTCTCCCCGGTCTTCATGGAGTCTGGCCCGTCGGCGGGGTCCGCGTCGAGACCGGGGAGAACGATGGCTGAATTCTCCACTCGATCCGGTGATGCGGCTGCGGGACCGGTATCGGCTCGGATAATGTGCCGTATCCGACGCAACAGGGCATCGCGGGTTGACATCCCCAGCGGGGGAGCGTTTCGGCCCCACGGTCTCCTCGCGGTGGTAGCCTGGCCACCTCCTCGCATAAGCGGGGATGGGCCGGACATTCCGAGCTTCCCGGCATACTCTCCGCGTCAGCGGAGCCGATCCTCTTCGCCCTATGTGTGCGAACAGCGATCACATCTCCTCCCCGCACACACGGGGCCTTGCTCCCGGCTCGGCCCGCCCGGGCGGCCTGAGCCGGGAGTGCCCCTACGCCCATACCTGCGAGGAGTGCATCGTGTGCCGTGGAGAACTGTCTCAATGCTGGCCCCCATGCCCGGAGGACTGCGTCTGCGATGACTGTCAGGGACATGATCCTTGTACGGCCGCCGAGGAGCGGTTGTTTGAGGAATACGAGACCGACGACTTCCGCGTCCCGGACCCGACCGCGGTGGCACTGCCCGCTGCGGGCGGGTGGGGAGGCCGGGAATGGCCGTGGACCCGGCCGGTGACCGCCTCAGACGCAAAACGCCGGGTGCCCCGGCGCTGAGCCTCATCACTACGGCCCTGAACAGGGGAGAGTCCCTGTTCAGGGCCGTAGTGATGAGGCTGTGGGCTCAGTCCGCGCCGTGGGCCAGCACCCCGGCGATGTCGGCTCCTAGGCCGTATCCGGGGCTGTCGTCCAGGAGTTCACGGCGGCGGTTGTAGCGCTGGGTGGTGCGGGAGTCCTTGTGGTCGGCCCACCGCTGGACCTTGTCGGGCCGGGCGTCGGGCTTGGCCAGGGCGTGGGTGACCGCGTCGCCCTTGACGCCGTGCGGTCCGCGCAGCGCGAGGCCGGCGCGCTTGGCCAGCGCTTGCAGCAGCCGCCAGACCGCTGGTTCGTCGAGCTGGCCGCCGGAGGCGGTGCAGAACAGCCACGGTGAGTCGACGCCGCGGCTGCTCAGGTAGTCGTCCAGCGCGGCCCAGGCCACCGGCGGGATGGGCTTCTTCTTCCGGCCGCCGCCCTTCACCTTCTCCAGCAGCAGCACCCGGTGCCCCTTGTCGTGCCCCAGGTCAGCGACCCGGGCGGACAGCAGGGAGTCGATGCGCAGGGCGAGGGTGTAGAGCATCAGCAGCAGGGCGTAGGCGCGCTTGCGGTGCGCCGCGGCCCGGTGGTGGTCCCGGGCGGTGACCACCAGGGTGGCCCACTCCTTCTCGGTGTAGCCGGGGGTGGGTGAGTAGTCCGGGTCGACGTACGGCCGCTGGACCGCGTCGAAGGGGTTCTTCACCCCGTCGTCGCTCACCTTGTCCAGGTAGGCGAAGAAGCTGGAGGCCGCGGAGAGGGCGTTGGCCCGGGACGCGTCCGCGTACGGCGCCCCGGTCCGCACCATCTCCCCGCGGGCCCCGCCCTTCACCCGGACCCAGGTCGGCGCCTGCTCCAGCCACATCCGGAACGCGTCGGCCAGGGAGAACCGGACGCCCATCGGGTGCGCGCCGTGTTCCCGGGCGAACTCCTCGAACACCCGCAACCCACGGGCGTACGCGCGTTGGGTGTTGGCCGAGCGCTGGTGGGCGATCCAGGACGCCGCCAGGGTGGGCAGCGGGTCGTCCTCGCCGTACAGGCCGACCAGGTGGTCGTACAGCTTCTTCGCGTGCTCCGGCCAGAGGTCGCGCGGGTCGCGCCGCACGGTGGCGAGCGTCGCCCGGGGCGAGCGCACCAGCGCCGTGGTGGTGGCCGCCGTGGCACCGTCGCCGGGGCCGGCGGGTCGGTGCCGGTCGGCCAGCCGCCGCAGGAGGGGGGCCAGCCGCTCGACGGCCGCGCGCAGCTGCTCCGCGTCGGCGCCCGTCGCGTACTGGAGGTCGATCGCCGCGTCCGAGTAGTCCGCGACGACCTCCCGGCGGGTGCCGATGAGCGTCACCAGCGCGAGGCGGAGCCGCCCCGGCGGGTCGAGGTCCCACACCCGGTTCTCCGCCAGCCGCAGCCCCTCGCTGAGGACGGCCGCATCGTCGTCGAGCGCGGAGTCCACCCCCACACCCGGCATGTCGGGCAATTCACCTGAATACGTGATGTTTTGATCGGCCGTCACCATCCGCACAGGATAACCGTAATTATCCTGTGTGTTTGCGAGGGGCCCGGGCGGGCCGCCCGGACGGAGGAATCCCGGAAGGAAGTGTCAGGGAACCCCTGACGTGCCGCTCTGTCAGGTGTACCTTGACGGTCATGGATGAGACCACCGATCCCGCCGACCGAGGACAACCCGCGACCCTCACGCCCGGCGACGAGGCGATGCTCGCCCGCGCGCAGACCCTCGTGGAGATCGCCGAAGCGGCGCTGCGCGACATCGCGCAGCCGTATCCGGCCGACGACCGCGGCGCGCTCCTGCGCGACGCCCTGCACTTGAAGGCCCTGGCCGACGAACTCGTGGGCCGGGCCGTCACCGCCGAACGCGAGCGCGGCGCCAGCTGGGCCGAGATCGGCGACGCCGCCGAGGTCACCCGGCAGGCCGCCCACGAGCGCTGGACCACCCGCGTCGGCCACTGGATCCTCCTCGGCCGCCGCCGCGCCGGAGTCTTCACCGGCGGCGACCGCGACTCCGTACGCCATGCGGCCGACCTGGACCGCTGGTACACCGTCCTGCTGCCCGGAAGCGGCGACCGCCCGAGCGGCCTCCTGGCCTCCCTGCACGACGAGGACGCCCGCGCCAAGGCCGCTTACCTGCGGTCCGAAGCCGAGCAACTCCGCTTCGGGGCCGAGAAGTTGCGCGGTGAGTGCACCGCCGCGTACGGCGCGGTGATGGAGGCGTCGGGGACGCCGACCGCCGAGGAGAAGCGCGCAGTGTGGGCCACCCGCACGCTCGCGCTCGCCGAGGTCTACGACCGGCTCGCCGCCGTCGAGGAGCCGGTCGCCACCGAGCACCGCCGTACCGCCGCCACCCACCGCTCCATCGCCCGGGACATCCTCACCCCGCCGACGAAACGTCACAGACAGTCCGCGTGACGATTCCAGAGGCGGCAACCCCCGTATCGACCATGCTCGGGCCGCCCGGGCGCTTCCACAGACGGCCGACATCCGGGAACGGTTCCCGGCCCCGTCACCCTTGGGATACTGGCGGGCATGTCCGGCATCACCGACCGTCCGAGTCCCGCCCGCACCGCGCAGGACGTCGCTCTCGCCGAGCGTCTGGCCGCCCTCACTGGAGAGGCCCTGTCCGGCGCGACCGCAGAGGTGGCCGATCAGCTCCGCGCCCATAGCGCGCACATCGCCCTGTTCGACCGGCAGGCGCCAGTCGTCGCGAAGTTGCTCAGCATGTGCCGGGAAGCGGCCGAACGCTGGCAGACGGGCGGCTACGGTCACTTCAGCGTCGCGCGGAACCTCCCTGCCGCGCCCCCGGCCATCGCCAGCCTGCTCCAGTCCGCGATCGACGGCGAGGACGACGCCCAGCTCCACGAGCTGATCGCAGCCCTCTGTGCGGCCTCCACCGAGAACGCGCAGAAACTGCTCGCGATCGGCGCAGGGGTTCACGCGCTGCTCGAAGCCGGTCCCCGCCGCTTCCCCGCGATAGCCACCACCGAGCCGATCGACCCGCGGCGCCTGCCCGACCTGCGCGCCCGGCTGATCAGCGCGCATCAGGGCAAGCCCGCCGTCAACCGGCTCGCCCTCGCCCTGTTCGAGAACACCGGCACCCTCGTGCCGTACCTGAACTCCGCCGACGACGCGGCCCGGGTACTGCTCGCGCAGGAGAACGACCGGCTCGCCAAGGCCAGGCTGTACCACGTGGACGAGGAGATGACCGAGGCCGCCATCCGCAAGGCGGAGCGCGGCCGCAAGGGGCCGCTGGCCCCGCACCGGGTGCCCGCCAAGCGCGGGTTCATCGCCTTCGGCAAGCCCCTCGTGCGGACCGTTTCGGAGGGCGAGGAACGGCCGGCGGACATCGTCGCGGTGTCCTGGGGGCCGTGGGCCGCCGACTTCGCGCACGCCCCCGGGCATCTACGGCCGACCCCCGTCGCGGGGCCCCGTCAGCCGTTCTGGCGCTGGTTCGGGCCCGACGGCGTGCGGCACATCGAGGCAGTCGACGGCCGGGAGAAGCCGACGTGGTGGCTCACCCTCTGGGCCCGGCCCACCCATGCCGTCCCCGGCACGCCGCCGCTTCTCGCCGACAACGAGACCACGATCGGCGCCACCGATACCCCGGGCCCGATGCATATCGGCACCACTGACGAGATCGCCCACGTCGTCTACGCGTGCTGGGATTTCATCACCCAGGAACAGGTCACCAAGCGGCCGATCACCCAGCAGCGCGTTCAGCCGCGCAAGCCGACCGATCTACGGCGTGACCGACGCAAGGGCGTCGAGGACAACTCCGCCGTTCACCTCGTCACGCTGCGGGGCCGCCGCCCTCAGCCCGCCGAGTCGGCCCCTGCCGGGGCCGTACCGAGCGGGCGCACGCTGGACTACCGGCAGGTGATCGCGGAGTACGACCGCTCGCACTGCATGAATCCGCGCCTCCACCGGGACGACCCGGCCCGGGAAAGCCACCACCACGAGGAGATCACCGTGATCGAGCACGTACGCGGCCCGGACGGTGCCCCGCTGCGCCCGACGCGGGAGTCCCGAACCGTGCGCCAGCTCACGGCGGAAACGGCGGCGGCCGCCGACCCGGAGTAGGTGTGCGGGAGTAGCGGGGTACCGGAAGTGCCCCCGCGCGGCACCGCGCGGTGCGACGATCATTCGACGGCGTCGCACGCTACGCGGGTACCGGGCAGAACGGGATCGTCGCCGCCGTCTCGGTGGGCGTACTTCGGCTGGCCGCATTCGGCGCACCGCTGAACTCCGCTGATGACGGGGTATAGATCCGGCATTTCGAGACAGGCTCTGACGACCTGGGCCAGGATGGCCGCGTCCGTCAGATCGCCTGTCGGGCGCCTCTGGCCCTGGGCGTAGCCCATCACGGCGGCTTCGCGGATCAGTCGGCGCTCCCGGTCGGTGAGGCAGGCCAGTGTGGCGTCGACACGCTGCTGCTCCCGGTCGGCTAGGTGGGCGAGCAGGGGCTCAAGGGCATCTGCCATGGTTGATCTCCTCGTTCCGGTGGATCATGCGACCACGAAGGCCCCGGGACACGTCCCGGGGCCTTCCCTGGTTCGACGGCAGTCACAGGCCGGAGATCACTGCCGCCTGTAGACGGTGAGGAACGACGTCCAAGCCGGGGCGGAAACGTCAAGGGCGCGCCGGGACCGGTCCTTGGAGTCCCGGACATGGACGCCGTCGCCAGCGGCGAGCGCGCGTGCTTCCACACAGGCGTCCTCGAAATCGCCGCTGTAGGTGCTCTTGTGCCATTCGCTCGGTGACAGTGGCATGGGGTCCTCCCTGGTACGAAAATGCGACAGATCGCTCACTGCTTACATGGGAGTCTAGAGGCAACCGGCTTATCCCAAACGGCCGTTGACAGCGGTCGACCATCCACGGGGGAACGAGATGCCAAGCAAGAAGCCGCGGTGGACAGTCGCCGAGATGGACGCCCACGAGCAGGCTCGGGCCTTGCTCAACGCGCTGATCTCCGCGTACAGCGCCCGGATCGGAGCCGCACCGACCCCGGAGGCGGCCCGGGAGCTGCGCGCGGAACGCGCGCCCCTTCTGGCTGAGCGGGACAGCCTGACCGCCGACGACCGGGCCCGGATCGAGGAGATTCTCAAGGAGGTCCCCCGGCAGCTCGCTGCGGTCCGCGGCACCGGGGGCCCTGGTGAGTGATACTCCCGTGGCCCGGCGCCTGACCGACAGCCAGGTCGAAGAGATCTTCCGGGAGGACGTACGGCCGGGGCTGGCCCGTCACGCGTCCCGGGACTCGCCCCGGGTGATCGTTCTCGGCGGGCCCCAGGGCTCTCGGAAGACGTCTCTTCGGACGCTGGTCGCGGAGCAGCTGGGCGTGCCGGACATCGTCTTGTACGACGGCGATGACCACTACGCCTTCCACCCGCACTACGACGGTCTGGCCAGGGCGCACGGCGTACTGGAGGCTGCGCGCCTGTGTGGCCCGGACGCCGACTATCTCCGCGCGATGATCCGGGCCGAGGTGATCACGCGGCGGCTCGACATCATGCTGATCGGCCCGTACACGGCCGAGGAATACACCCTCGCCCGGCTTTCCGAGTATCAAGCCGACGGGTACAGCGCCGAGCTGGCCTACACGGCTCTGCATCCGGCGCTGTCCCAGGTCGGCGTCATGGACCGGCACCGAAAGGCGATGGGCGATGGTGGCCCCGGCTACAGCTTCCTGGTCTCGATGGAGCTTCAGCAGCTGGTCCTGGACGGTGTCCCGGCGATCATGACGGTCGTGGAGGAGCGGAAGTTGGCCGCAGCCCTCCACGTGGTCGACGCCGGCGGGATCGCCTTCAGCAAGCGTCTGAACGCTGCGGGGGTCTGGGTTCCGGCCCGCCCGGTGCGCGACGTGGTCGAGGAGACCCGGCAGCAGCCGTGGGACGTCGCAACCCGTCAGGGCTTCGTGGAGCGCCGAGCCGCCGTGGCCCAGCCCGTCGGTGAGAGCCCGGAGCAGTGGGGGCAGCGGCTGGCGCGGGTCGATGAGCTGGCCGCGCCGATGCTCGCGGCTCCCGCGCGGCTCAGCACGCAGGCCGCCCGGTCCCGCTCCATCACCGTGTCCCGGCCCGCGAAGAAGTCTGCGGCTCCTCCGGCAAGCGCCGGGCCCGCTTCGGCCGCCCCGGCCCCGGGGCGCGAGAGCAGTTCCGGCCGCCGCCGCTGAACCATGTACGGCAGCGGTCCCCGCCAGGACTACTTCCTGTCGGGGACCGCTGCCGTGTCAGGGCCGGGGGGAGGATGATCTCTTCCTATGAGACCGCGCCGCCCTCTTGGTCGGGGCCCCGCCCGCAGCGCCTACGACACCGGTCTGGAGACCGGTGTGGTGGGCCCTGCTCAGCCACGGGTCCACGCCACTAACGCCGACCTCGACCATCAGCCCCTCTACCGGCCCGAAATCGAACTGGACGACCTCCGTGCCCGCGGCGTCCTCGGAGGCGGGCCCGCCTCTGTCCCCGCAGGGTCCCGCACCGTCCGTCCGCTGCGCGTCGACCCGGACGCGCCGGAGCCGGGCGAGGACGACGACGACGGCGGGCAGTGATGATCTCCACCTGCGGTTCATCGGCTCGGCTGGTCCCCGGCTGGGCCGGTGGGCCAGGAGCGGGCGGGTGGCGGCCGCCACCCGCCCGCAGTTGCTATCCGGCCAGTTCAACCGGGGTGTAGGGGGCTCTGCGGCGCAGGTTCTCGACGAGTTTGCGGCGGGAGAGGGTGACGACGACGGCGTGATGGTCGGTGAATCCGCTGGTGTCGAGGACGGTGACGTCCAGGATGCAGTCGGCGTCGTTCTCGTTTATGTACGTCCGGTCGATCCGCGCGGGTCCGCCCTGTCCGGGCTTGCCGTGTCCGGCGGTCGGGGCGAGCGCTGCCGGTTGGCCGAGGTGGTGGGCGGCCCACCGGGCGGCGTCGGCCATCCCGGTGTTGCGCAGGGTCCGGTCCGTGTAGGTGCACGACTCCCAGGTGCCGTCCGGCCGCTGGGTGGCGCGGTGGTGGCGGTGGGCGCGGTCTTCCACGGTGCTCCATTCCACCGGCGGCGTGCTTTCGCCCTCCGGGGTCGGGTAGCCGTTCATGTCGCCCATGACCACCAGCCCTGCGGCGGGGCCCGGCTCCTGGTGGAGTTTCAGCTTGTCGACGAGCGTCGTCAAGTTGTCGGTCTCCACCCGCCGCACGTCGATGGAGTGGCAGGCCATGTGGACGGATACGGCGGTGATCGCGGCGTCCGGGGCCTCGGGCAGGGTCAGACGGACGACCGTCGGCGGGGTTCGCCAGTGCAGGAAGTGAGGCTGTTGCTCCACGGTGGCGAAGGATTCCCTGCGGACGAACATGGCGGTCGGGTTGTTCCCGTGGCCCTTCGGCGCCCGGTAGCCGGTCATGCCGAGGATTCGCTGGGCCTCGCCGAACCGGTGGTCGGCGGCGGCCCGTACGCTTTCCCAGGCACTCTCCCGGGTTTGTGACCAGGTCATTTCCTGGCGAGCGACCACATCGGGGCGGGACGCGGCGATCAGCTCCTGCGCGAGGTAGAAGGACTCGGGGAGTTCGCCGTTGGGGCCGGGCGGTCCTCCGTCGTGGTCGAGGTTGAGGGTCAGGGTGCGGAGTACATCCGATGGCATGGTTCTCCTGTTCGGTGAGGGTACGGGGCTGCGGTACGGCCCCGGCCGGTGACGGCCGCCCCGCAACGGGGCGGCCGGGTCAGGCGGGAAGGGCGGCGGGCGTGCGGTCCGTCCGGTCCCGGTAGGCGGCGCGGAGGAGGGTGAGGCTCGTGTCCCGCGAGAGGGCGGTCTGGCGGCACAGCTCCAGCCGGTACCCGACGCCGAACGCCTCGTCGGGCCCCGGGTAGCTGGTGCCGGTCCCGTCGGCGTCCACGAACGGCACCGGTACGGGGCCGATCCGGGAGTGCCCGTATGCGTAGCCGGAGCGCAGCGGCACGTGCCCGACGTCGGGGTGGGGGTTCCAGCCGATGATCCGGACCGTGTGGTGCCGGGCGACGTCGAGGAGGAGCCCGAGTTGCTCGGCCGCGGTGTCCCGGTCTCCGAGCTGGTGGAGGGCTGCCTCCCCGAGGAAGATCTCCAGGCGGGTGTCGCGGTCGGCGGCCCGGAGCCCGGTGGTTCCCGGGAAGGGCGGGGTGGTATCGCCGAGGGCGGCCCGGTAGCGGGGGGCCCGGAGCGGTGCGGGGATCGTGTCGAGGCTGGCCAGGGACAGGCTGGTGGACTGGGCGGCGACGGCGGCGAGCCGGTCGCGGGCGCCTTCGCCTCGGTCGGTGACGCAGCACCGGGTACGGATGATCTCGGAGAGTTCCAGGGCGTGGACGGGCCAGTGGGGCCAGTAGCTGTCGATGAGCCGGTCGACGCCGGGGTGGTCGTCCCGCAGGGCCCGGCCGGTCTCGATCCGGCGGACCGTTTCGAGGCTGAGGCCGGTTTCCCGGGCGATCTGGCGGGCTAAGAGGCGCTGGTCCTGGCGGGCGGTGCGCAGGTAGGCGCCGCCGACCGCCGGGCCGGGCCGCACTATGGGGGCCGGGGCGTTCACGTGCTCCCCTTGGCGCGTTCCGGGGAACCGGCGGGCAGGAAGTCCGTGATCCGGCGGGGGGCGGCCAGGCGCGGGCCGAGAGGGTCGCCGAGGCATTGTTCGGCGCGGGCGAAGGTGGCGGCCGGGGGCGGCCGCAGGAGGCTGGGGGCGGTCAGTTTCGTGGTCCACCGGTCGTCGACGTGTTCGAGGGTGACCGTGATGTCACCGCCCAGGGCGGTCCATTCCTCGTAGCGCACCGTGATGTCGCGGACGTGGGAGGCGCCGAGCCAGGTGAGGAAGTCCCGGGCGGCCCTGCCCGAGTCGACGGTCGTTTCGGCGATTTCGTACGGCTGGCCGGGGAGCCAGCGCACGTGGCACAGGACCGGCAGGGGCTCGTACCGGATGGCGAGCCATTCGGTGAGGTCGCGCGGTGCGGCGGTGCAGGTCGGCGGCCGGTAGTAGGCGTCGGTCCGGCGGCCGCCGCCGGACAGCTCGGCGCCGGTCCGGGACAGAGCCAGGGCAAGCGGGGCCGCGTCGGCGCCGGTGTCGTAGAACTGGTCCATGGCGGTGCTCCTCACTAGAGGGATGCGGCGGGCCGGAGGGCCCACTGAAGCGGCGGCTGCGGCTTCCTGCCGGTGAGCTGGAGTTTCCTCCGCAGCTCCCTGTGGAGGGGCGAGGAAGCGCGGCCGAGAGGATCCGGGTCGACGGTGATGAGCGCGTAGCAGCCGTTCGTGGTGACCTCGAAGTGGACGTCAAGGTGGCCGTAGGCGTAGTGCTCGCATTCGACCGGCATGGTGACCAGGGGCTGGGCACCGGTCTTTTCGAGGATGAGGGCGGCTTCGCCGCCGGATTCGGCCATGACGTCGACGGTTTCCCAGGACTGGGGGGTCTGGCGGGTGGCGGGGGTCCAGCGGACCCACCGCAGCAGGCCCCGGTCGGAGCATTTCTGGTGCTTCAGCTCGACCCAGCGGGTGAGTTCGTGGAGGGCCGTGGTGTCGCCGGGGACGCGGTGGTAGGAGTCGGTGCGGCTCACGTAGGAGATGAAGGCGGCGTCCGCGTCGGCGAGCGCCACGCGGAAGGCGTCGGGGTCGTGTCCGACGAAGAACCTCTGCTGCTGCATGTGGTGTCGTCTCCGGGGGTGTCAGGGGGCGGGCTGGTCCAGGGCTGCGGTTACGGCCAGAGGGGCCGGTGCCGATCCGGGCGAGGGTTTCGGCGGAAGGCGCCGATTCCGTTCTGGGGGATGAGGAGCCCGACGGCCACGAGTTCGTGGCAGGCGGCACGGGCCTGGTCCCTTGTCAGTCCTGCGGCCTGCGCCAGGGCCGGTTCCGGCACGACGGCGCCCAGCGGATAGCCGAGCACGAGGGGTCTGAGGCGACGGGCCGCCTCGCTGTAGGACTTCAGCAGTTCGGCTTCCGGGATGCGGTCCACCGTGGTGGAGACGGCCGTCGTGCCGCGCGCGATGACGATCGCGCCCTGGGCCCGCAGCCCGGCCATGCCGCGGGAGAGAGTGCCCCGGCACGCCCTGAACTCGCCGCGGAGGTCGTCCAGCGGGAGCCGGAACCCGGGCGGGTAGATCCCCTCGACGATCCGGTGCCGCAGGACGCGGTCGATACGCTCACTCACGGAGCCGACGAGAGGGGTCTGGGCGGGGCCGAGGACCCGGGTCCAGTGGCCTCTGCGGAACTCCATGAGCCCCTCCGCGCACATCAGGCGCAGCGCCATCCCCGCAGGGTGGGCTTTCACCCCGAACTCGGCGGACACCTCGGCCCGGGTGACGCGGTGGCCCGGCGGCCAGCGCCCGGCCGTGATCCGGGCCCGTAACTCCCGGGCCACTTCCCGGGCCACCTCCCGCGCCGTCCCGGAGACGCCGCTTCCCGGTGCCCGGCCGCGCGAGCCCATCAGCGCCCTCCCGTCCAGGTGGTGGCCCGGGCGGTTCCGGTGGTGGCCCGGGCTGCGGCCACGGCATAGCGGACCTTCGTATGGGCGAAGAGGTCGCCGGTCGGCAGGAAGCGGAGCTTTTCCAGCGCCCGGCGCGCCCGGGACCCGACCACGATTTCCAGGCCGGTGCCCTGGGCGCTGGCCTCTTTTTGCAGGTCGACGATCATGATGACGAACCGGGGGACGACGTAGTCCGCCGGGCGGAGATCCAGGACCAGGGACTTGATCCTCTTTTTGACCTTCGCCTCGGTCAGGAGGAGGGAGACCAGGTCACGGACGGGTTTGGCGACGTCGAGGGTGAGTTCGCCGCCGATGGTGACGACGACGGTGCCGCCGTCCGCAGGATGCCGCATCAGCCAGACGTCGCCCACCTGAACGGTCCGGACCGTGCGCCAGGTCTTCGCGGTCACGTCAGCCCCCTCGGCCCGGTGGCGGTGTCGGTGATGTAGCGCTGGACGGGTTCGTAGAACCCCTTCGGTACGAAACGGGGAAGTTCGTGGACCGGGACCCAGGCGGCCAGAGCGACTTCCGCGGCGGCCGGTACTGGTTTGCCCCGCAGGTAGGTGCAGGCGACGTAGAAGACGTGGCGGCCGGTGACGGGGTGGATACGGTCTCCGAGGAGGAGATCGGGGCGGACGGCGACGCCGGTCTCCTCCTGGTTCTCCCGTGCGGCCGCGTCCGTCGGTTTCTCGTCCTTTTCGACCTTGCCTGCGGGCAACTGCCAGGCCAGATCCGGTTCGGGGACGGCTCGGTGGATGAGGAGGAGGCGGCCGTCGTGTATGACGACGGCGGCCGCGATCTGAGGGAGAGCCGGGCGGTTGAGTGCCCGGTGATGGAGTTGCGCCATGATCCTTGCGTGGTGTCAGGTGGTCGGGCCGGTGATGGTCTTTCCGGGGGGCCGGACGGGTCAGCCGAAGATGGAGTTGAGCATCTCGCCGCTGGCTTTGACGTCGTGGCTGAGGATGACCTCGTGGTGGGGCAGTTCGTCGAGGTGATCGAGGACGGTGTCGCGCTGGGCGGGGGCGTCGGGTGCCCCGGTCAGGAGTCCGAGGACGTCGGGGTAGCGGTCGTCGGCGTGGGCGGTGAAGAAGTCCCCACGGCCGACGCGGCGGTCGGTCGGGGCGGCGCAGGGGGCGGCGCCCGGAACGACGCGGGGCAGGAGGATCCGGGACACGGTCGCCTCCTGCCGTGCCAGCGGGAGGCCGAGCCAGTGTTCGAGCTGGCGCGGCGCGAACTGCGCCTTCAGCTCGCGCCCGTTCTTGGACCGGATGGGTTCGCGGGATCCGGTGGCAAGGGCGGCGGTGACCCGCTCGTGCTGGGTGGGGTGGAGGTGCTGGCCGTTCCGGATTCGACCGGACACCTGGTCGTACAGTCCAAGGGCGTCGAG
>NZ_JBFADP010000073.1:0-33565 GCF_040641415.1 Streptomyces sp. NPDC020875
ATGCCGGGCCGGACGGGGTTCAGTCCTCCGGCGGCGGCCATTCGTCGCCCCAGGCCGCGTCGCGGGCGTCCTTGTAGAGCGGCCCCTGGCGCTTGGTCACATTGACCCGGTCGAGTCCGTCGTGCTCCGTACAGAGGTCGAGCAGTACGAGTCCCTTGCGGATCTGGGGCCGCCGGGTGATCCGCGCGGACGCGGGCCGGACGGGGAACCGGGTGGCGACCACATAGCTGAACTTCTCGTCCTCGTGCCCCAGGGATCCCCCCTTCACCTGCCGGTGCAGCGACGAGCGGGCGACCCGGGCGGAGAAGTGGCACCAGTCGGAGCCGGGCTCGATCGGGCACGGGCCGCCGTGGGGGCAGGGCGCGGCGATGGTCATCCCGGCCGCGAGCAGCACTTCCCGGGCGGCGATGATCCGCCGGTAGCCGTCGGGGGTGCCGGGCTCCACCACGACCACCGCCGACCCGGCGCGGGCGGCCTCGGTGACGACGGCGGTACGGTCCGCCTCGGTCAGCTCCTTGAGTACGTACGAGACGGTGACCAGGTCGGCCGGGTCGAGGCGGAGCGCGCCGCTGATCCGGGCGCGCTCCCAGCGGGCCGCGTACGGGCCCGCCTCCCCGGCGGCCCGGGCCAGCTCGCGGCCGAGGGCGAGGGCCGGTTCGGCCCAGTCGAGGACGGTCGTCACGGTCCGCCACTCCCCCGCGACGGCCCAGCTCGCCGCGCCGGTGCCGCCGCCGATGTCGGTATGGGTGGCGGGCGTCCAGCCGGGGGCGGCGGCGCGGAGGGCGTCGAGCGCGGCCCGGACCGCCTCGAAGGTGGCGGGCATCCGGTAGGCGGCGTACGCGACGACATCGGCCCGGTCCCGCAGGATCGGCGCGTCGGTGGGGGTCTCGCCCCGGTAGCTGGCGATCAGCCGCTCGACGGCCTGCGCGGCCCGGTTCGGCGGCAGCCCCTCCACCAGCCCGGCGAGCCCTCGGCGGAGGGCGTCGGCGGTGGCGACGGGATCGGGGGCGGGGCGGGTCTCACTCACCGGGTGATTCTAGGCCGGTCGGGACAGAGCGCCGTCCGCCGGAGGGACGGGGTCCGCGGCGGCCGGAGCCCATGGTCGGTGGCCGAGGGCCGGGGGCAGGGTTCGCCGGGTCCGATGTGGCGCCACCGTCCCCGACGAGCCCCCGGCCCCGGCTCCGGGCTACCCCAGCCCTCGGGCGAGCGCGCTCGCCAGCTCCCCGTCGGCGGTGTCCCCCCGCAGGTCGGAGAGGTACATCCCGCCGTGCCCGTAGCTCTTCACGTACGCAGCCTTGGTGGCGACGGACGCCGGGGTGTCGTACGTCCACCACTGGTTGCCGCAGTGCGCGTACGCGGTCCCGGAGAACGCGACGGGGTTCGGGCAGCGGGTCTTGATCAGCCGGTAGTCCTCCCGCCCGTTCTCGTACATCCCCGGCGCCGGACCGTTGGCGTAGGTCGGCGGACCGGGATCGCGTACGCCCTCCCAGCCCCAGGCATGCGTCGGCACCCCGAGGACCAGCTTGTTGGGGTGCACCGGCCGGGCGGTGAGCTGGCGCAGCCTGCTGTGGGCGTTGTTGCCGAACGACCCGTCCCAGCTCTCGTCCCGGAGCACCGCGTGCGGGGCGGTCCGGTTCTTGCGGTCGGGTTCGGTGGAGGTGTAGTAGTCGAATCCGGCCAGATTGAACCAGGTGGCGTACGGCTCGGCGCCCTGGAAGTCGATCGTGGGGAAGGCCCGTCCCGACGCGCCCCGGCCCTCGATCGTCACGGTCAGCGGCCGGTCCGCCCCGAGGGCCGTCCGGAAGGCCCTGGTCAGGTTGCCGAGGCTCGCCGGGCCCGGACTGTCGCAGCCGTGATAGCACGCGTCGGGGAAGCGCCAGGAGAGGTCGATCCCGTCGAACAGTCCGGCCCACCGCGGATCGTCCAGCAGCCGTACGCAGGAGGCGGCGAAGCCGGCCGAGTCCTGGAGCGCCTGCGCGAATCCGCTGGTGGCGCCGCCGGTGTACTCGGGTCCGCCGAAGGACCACAGGACCTTCAGCCCCGGCTGCCGCTCCTTCAGCTTCCGCAGCTGGTTCAGATGCCCCCGCAGCGGCTGGTCCCAGGTGTCGGCGCGCCCGTCGACGCTCTCCCCCGCCTGGTGGGCGCGTTCCAGCGACTCGTATGTGTCGCCGACGGCGCACTGTCCGCCGTGTACCGCCCCGTAGGCGTAGGTCAGATGGCTGAGCTTCGCCGCCGTCCCGCTGGTGACCAGGTCCTTCACATGGAATCCGCGCAGGTGCCCGCCCTTCTCGTGGAAGACGCCCATCTTGACGGGGTCGGCGGGCGGTGGCGGGACGGTGCCGGTGGTACGGGCGTGAACCGGCAGGCTCTCGTAGTGGGCCTGTCCGTTGACGTCCTCGGTGACGACGGAGTAGCGGTATTCGGTGGCGACGTTCAGCCCCCGGTCGGTGAAGGTCCGTACATCGGGTCCCGTCCGCCCGACCCGGTTCCCGTCGCGCAGCACCTGGTAGCCCCCGAGGCCCGTATCGGGCTGCGGCGGATCCCAGGCCACGGTCACGGCCCGGTCGGCGACGTCCACGACGCGCACATTGCGCGCGGGCGGTATGAGGTCACCGGCCGCCTCCTGGGCGGCCCGCGCGGGCGCCCCGGCCACGGCCCCGCCCGCCCACAGGGCGACGACGGCGAGCAGGGCGACGGCGCTCTGCCACGCCCTTCGGGTGAGATATGTGATCGGTGTGCTCAACAGCGCTCCCCGATGCTGGTGTCGCATCAACGCGCCGCACAGTGTGGACGTCTCGGAGTCCACCGCATCATGCGACGGTAGGAAGGAACGCCGACCCGCGGCAAGGCGGATGAGAACTCTGTACCGAGATGAGCGCCGGTTCTCATCCCGGCGGCGGACCGCCCGGGGCCGTACGCGCCCCCCGTGCCACCCCTCTGTATGCCCTCTCTATATGCCTCCGGCCGAACCGGCGCGCGGGCGGCAGAGCAGCAGGAAGCTCGCCACCGCGCCGAGACCGCAGGTCAGCTGGACCACGGCCATCGGGACCGCTGTCTCCTCGCCCGCCAGGCCCACCAGCGGGGAGGCCAGCGCGCCCATCAGAAAGCCCGCCGTGCCGATCAGGGCCGAGGCCGAGCCCGCCGCGTGCGGGGTGCGGTTGAGGGCCAGCGCGTTGGTGTTCGGCATGGCGAGGCCCTGGGCCGACATCAGGACGAACAGGCCCGCCGCCACCCCCACCAGACCCGGTTCGCCGAACACCCCGGTGGTCATCACGACCAGTGCCGCCGACGCCACCACGATCAGCGTCAGTCCGCAGGCGAGCGCCTTGTCGAGGCTGACCCGGCCGATCAGGACCCGGCCGTTGAGCTGGCCGACCGCGATCAGTCCGATGGAGTTGAGGCCGAAGAGGAGGCTGTACGCCTGCGGGGACGCGCCGTAGATCTCCTGGATCACGAACGGGGACGCGGCGATGTACGCGAACAGCGCCGCGAAGGAGAAGCCGCCGGTGAGGACGTACCCCGTGAAGACCCGGTCGCCGAGCAGTCCGCGCATCGTCCGCAGCGACTCCCCGATCCCGCCGCCGCGACGGCGCTCCGGCGGCAGGGTCTCCGGCAGCCACTTGAGGATCACCAGGGTGAGCAGCGCACCGACGCCGGTGAGGACGAGGAAGATGCCGCGCCAGTCGGTGAACCGGAGCACCTGGCCGCCGATGAGGGGGGCGACGACCGGCGCCACCCCGGAGATCAGCATCAGGGTGGAGAAGAAGCGGGCCATCGCCACGCCCTCGTACAGATCGCGCACGACGGCGCGGGCGATGACGATACCGGCGGCGCCCGCGAGGCCCTGGAGCAGCCGCAGGGCGATCAGTGTCCCGGCGTCGGGGGCGAAGGCGCAGAGGGCGGTGGCGAGGACGTACACCACCATGCCGATGAGCAGCGGGGTCCGGCGGCCCCAGCGGTCGCTGAGCGGGCCGACGATCAGCTGTCCGAGGGCGAGACCGGCGATACAGGTGGTGAGGGTGAGCTGGATGGTGGCGGCGGGGGCGGAGAGGGAGTCGGTGACCGCCGGGAGGGCGGGCAGATACATGTCCATGGAGAGCGGGGGCAGTGCGGCCATCCCGCCCAGGACGAGGGTGACGAGCAGTCCGGCCCGGCGGGCGGCGGCCTTGCCGCCGGGCGCGGCCCCGGTCTTCGCCCCGTCCAACACCGAAACCGGTTCCGGAGCGGGAGCGGGAGCCACCGCCTCCGGGGGTGCCACCGGAGCGGTCGGTGCCACCGGAGCGGCCGAGGCCGTCGCGGCGGCCGGGGTCACCGGTGCCGTACGCGGCGGGATCACCGCCGGTGCCGCCGGGATCGTCGTGAACTCTTCGGGGGCCGCCGCGCGCCCCCCGGGTATGTGGTCCCCCACCGGACCGTTCGGCCGCTCGGCCATCGCCCCTCCCCTTCCGTTCCCGTCCGTCGTGCGTCGTTCGCCGTTCGTCGTCCGCCGACGCGTCAATGCCCTATACAGCTTGTTACGTCCGCCCATGGTCTCAGCCCGGGGCCGGTCCGGCGGAACCCCTTCGCATGCGCCGTCGGCGGAACGGCGCCCCCGCCCCGGTCAGCCGGGCCGCAGCCCGGGATCGCCCGCGACCGTGACGAACGAGCCCGCCGTGGTCACCGGCGCGCCCGGTACGGTCACCGCCGACAGGACCCGGAAGTCGGCCCGTACGGAGTCCTCCCGCACGGTCAGGGCCGTATAGCCGCGCCGTCCGTCGTAGAAGCGGAGCCGGGGGTTGGCCAGGGTGAGGTCCGCCCAGTTCGCGGGCCTGGCCGTACCGTCCCGGCCGCTGCTGACGGAGGTGGTGACGATCTCGGCGCCGACCACCGGCGACCGGGGTTCGTCCCACTCCCGGACGAGATCGAAGCCGTAGCCGACGTGGACATCGGCGGAGAGGACCACCAGATCGCGGATCCCGGCGGCCCCGGCGCCCGCCAGCAGCCGGTCGCGGGCGGCCGGATAGCCGTCCCAGGCGTCGGTGCTCAGCCGGTGTCCGGGCCCGGGTGCGTCCCGCCGCCGGGCGAGGACGACCTGCTGGGCCAGCAGGTTCCAGCGGGCCTCCGACCGGCGCCAGCCGTCGGCGAGCCACCGTTCCTGCGCCGTGCCGAGCATGGTCCGGCCGGGGGCGTGCAGGGCCGCGCCCGGCTGCTGCCAGCCGCCGCCGGGGACCTGGTCCGAGCGGTACTGCCGGGTGTCGAGTACGTCGATCTGCGCGAGCCGGCCGAACCGCAGCCGCCGGTAGAGCCGCAGCTCGGCGCCCCGGGGCCGCTGGGCGGGCCGCAGCGGCTGGTTCTCCCAGTACGCCCGGTACGCCGCCGCCCGGCGCAGCAGGAAGTCCTCGGGCGCCCGGTCGTCCCCCGGCAGCCCGGCCGCGTAGTTGTCGTCGGTCTCGTGGTCGTCCCAGGTGAGTACCCAGGGGTGGGCCGCGTGGGCGGCCCGGAGATCGGGATCCGAGCGGTAGAGGCCGTACCGCAGCCGGTACTCCTCCAGCGTCACGGTCTCCCGGTCGAACCAGGGCGGCAGGGTGCCCTCGGGGTAGCCGCGGGCGCCGCCCGTCGCCGGGACGGGGTACTCGTACAGATAGTCCCCGAGGTGGATGACGGCGTGCAGGTCCTCGGTGGCGAGCCGGCCGTGGGCGGTGAAGTAGCCGTCGTGGTACGCCTGGCAGGAGACGGCGGCCAGCCGCAGCTCGCGGACCCGGGCGCCGGGCGCGGGCGCGGTCCTGGTGCGGCCCGCCGGACCGAGCCAGGGACCGGCGCGGAACCGGTAGTGGTAGACCCGGGCGGGATCGAGTCCGGTGATCTCGACCCGGACGCTGTGGTCGAGTTCGGGGTGCGCGGTGACCGTGCCGCGCCGGACGATCCGGGTGAAGCGGGGATCGTGGGCCAGCTCCCAGCGGACCGGGTAGCGGCCGGGGTCGAGACCGCCGCCGGGTTCGTACGGCCGGGGTGCCAGCCGGGTCCACAGCAGTACGGAGCCGGGCAGCGGGTCGCCGGACGCGACACCGAGGGTGAACGGGTCGCTCCGGATCCGGGCCGGGTCGCGGCCCGCCGCGTGGGCGCTGCCGGGCAGTCCGGTCGCGAAGGCGAGCAGCGCGGCGGCGCCGGTGGTGGTGAGGAACCGGCGGCGGGCGGGCTCGCCGGACCGGTGGCCGGAGCCGGAGCCGGGTCCGGGCGACGGCGAGGACGCGGGTACGGGTTCGGACACGGGCGCGGGTGGTACGCGGCGGAGGAGCCGACGGGCGGCGACCCGGAGTTCGGCGGGGTACCCGGTCCGGTACGCGGCCGGGTTCACCGTCGGGTTCACGGTCGGTGGCATCACGGCCCGATGTGATCACGCGGTCCGGCCGGGTCCGCCGGGATTCGGGTCGTGTCGAGCCGCGGTTCCCCCCGGTGCGAGGCGGCGTGAGGCGGGCGCGGCGAAGCCGAACGTACGGCACCGGCGGCGTGGGAGGCTGCCCGCCATGGACGACCGTACGTACGACACCTCCGTCTGGCCCACCATCGACCGGCTGCACGCCTGGCTCGACGAGGCCAACGACCGCCCGGCGGAGCAGGAGTTGCTGCTGCGCGTACTGAAACTGGCCGAGGAGGTCGGGGAGACGGCACAGGCCGTCATCGGCGCCACCGGGCAGAATCCGCGGAAGGGCTTCTCCCACACCTGGCGTGATGTGGAGGCCGAGTTGTGCGATGTCGTCCTCACCGCGATGGTCGCGCTGCGGACGCTCACCCCGGACGCCGAACGGGTCTTCACCGCGCATGTCGAGTCCGTCGCGCGCCGGATGCCGGACCTGGACTGACCACTCGACGGATCGGACCCGGGGTCGGGACCGGGGCTGAAACCGGGGCGTCGGCGGACGTGCCGTGACTACCGTGGCCCGATGACGGACTACCCGATGACGGATTACTGGAACCACAACACCCACTACCACCCGCTGGTACTCGACCGGATCCCGGCCGGGGCGGCGAAGGCGCTGGACATCGGCTGCGGGGAGGGGTCGCTCGTCCGGCGGCTGGCCGGGCGGGTCCCGGAGGTGACGGGCGTCGACCGGTCCGGCGAGATGGTCCGGCGGGCCCGGGAACGCGGCGGCCCGGGAACCTCCTTCGTCGAGGCCGACTTCCTCGACCGGGCGGGCTCCGGCCTCACCGACGGTACGTACGACCTGGTCACCGCGGTCGCCGTACTGCACCATGTGGATCTCGCCGACGGTCTGACCAGGGCGGCGGAGCTGCTGGCGCCCGGTGGACGGCTGGTCGTCGTCGGCTGCGCGCGGGAGGGCGGCAGCCCGCGCGACTGGGCCTTCGGCCTGGCCACCGTCTTACCCGCCGCGGTCGCCAACCGGGTCAGGAGCCGGGGTTCGAACGCCCCGGCGGTCCCGGTCACGGACCCGGTCACCAGCTATGCCGACGTCCGGCGGACGGCCCGGTCGGTGCTGCCCGGCTGCTCGTACCGGCGGCTGCTGTACTGGCGGTACGCCCTGGTCTGGCGGAAACCCGGCTGACCCGGAACCGGAGCCGGAGCCGGAGCCGGAAACGGAATCGGTGCCGGAAACGGGTGCGCGTACCCGGTCCGACTTCGGTCCCCGGACACGGGCCCGGTTTCATCCCTCCGTCGGGCGGACGGCGACCATCGGCGGACCGACGGGAGGCGCCGCCCCGAGCAGACTGAACGCCGTCGGATCTCGGGTTCCATGGGAGGACAGCGGTGATGCGCGGGGACAGCGATACGAACGGCGGCCTCAGCAGGGCCGGATTCCTGGCGGGAATGGGCGGCTTGGGCGCCGTCGCCCTCGGAATCGGCGGTACGGCCGGGGCCGCCGCGACGCCGCTCGGACGGATACCGCCCGGACGCCCGGCACCCACCGGGCCCGCCGGGGCCACCGGGCGGCGCGGGGTCCGTTACCGCAGTGTCTGCTACACGCTGCTGGACGGCGAGTCGCCCGGTACGGCGTGGAGCGCGCGGCGGATGCGCCACGACATCCGGGCCGTCGCCCGCGATCTCCACGCCAACTCGGTGAAGGTGACGGGCGACGGCGTCGACCGGATCGCCGCGACCTCCACCGAGGCGGCGGAACACGGCCTCCACATCTGGGTCGAGCCGACCCTGAGCGACCGGCCGCAGCGGGAGACCCTGGAGCATCTGGCGGAGTCGGGGCGGCACGCGGAGGCGCTGCGCCGCCAGGGCGCGGACGTCCAGCTCAGTGTCGGCTGCGAGTTCTGGCTGCTGGTGCCGGGCATCGTCCCGGGGGCGACGGTCCTGGACCGGATCGAGACCCTGCGCAACGGCACGTACGACCCGGTCGACACGCAGCGGAAGCTCGACGACTTCACGGCCCGGGCGGCGAAGGTCGGCCGCCGGGTGTTCCGGGGGCGGCTGAGCTATGCGGCGGCCCAGTCCGACGAGGTCGACTGGCGGCTCTTCGACATCGTGGGTATCGACTACTACTCGTACTTCCCGCGCCCCGAGCAGTACGCCCGGGAGCTGAGGCGGTACCTCCGGTGGGGGAAGCCGCTGGCGATCACCGAATTCGGTACGTGTACGTACGAGGGCGCCCCGGCGGCCGGCGGAATGGGCTGGGACCTGGTCGACTACGGCAAGAACCCGCCGGAGATCATCGGCGACCCGGTACGGAGCGAGCGGACCCAGGCCCGGTATCTGACCGGACTGCTCGACGTCTTCGAGGGGCTGGGGCTCTACGCGGCGATGGCCTTCGAGTTCCTGACGGCGGACGCCCCGCACCGGCCCGACTCGCCGCGCCACGACCTCGATCTGGCGAGTTACGCGATCGTCAAACCGTTCCGGAACGATCCGGCGGATCCGGCGTCGGACTGGCACTGGGAGCCGAAGGAGGCGTTCCGGGCGCTGGCGGCGCGGTACGGGGTGTACGGAAAGCAGCCGGGGCCCGGCGGAAACCGGGGAGCGTACGGCGGGAACGGGCGGTACGGGGCGGGGCCCGGGCGCGGCGGCGAGGGGGCGCTGGTCATCCGCTGACCGCACCACTCCCGCGCGGGCGCGCCGTACGCGCCCCCGAGTGATCCAGATCATGGCGGAGTATCGGCCACCGGGGGCGTTCCGGCCGGTCTTCAGGCGTACTCGGCCCCGTCGCCCGGGTACGGCTGAGTAGGCCGTCCTCGGATCGGGGCGGCAGCCGACCGCCGCCGATGGAGGGCAGAGCACGTGAGGACCCCGGACCCAGCCGACCCCGACCCCGGACCGGGAGCCGCCCCCGGGGAGCCCGTGATCGTCCGTACCACCGGGAGCCCCCGGGGCCGGGGCCGCCAGTACGGGGCGGCGGCCCGGGAGCGGATCCAGCTGTCGCTGGCGAGCTATGAGCGGATGTACGCGCACTTCGCGGGCCTGCGCTGGGACGCGGCGACGGCGCTCGCCGAGACGTTCGTCCCGGTGATCGAGGCGTTCGACGCCGACTGTCTGGAGGAGATGTCGGGCATCGCGGAGGGTGCCGGGGCGGGCCTCCCGGATGTCCTCGCCCTCAATCTGCGGACCGAGATACTGTTCTCGGCCCGGGCGCGAGCGGCGAGTTCCGACGGCACGCGGCCCCCGAACGGGCCGCCCGGTCCGCCCGCGCCGCCCGAGTGCACGGCCTTCGCGGATCTGCGCGGCCCGGAGCCGATCGTCGGCCAGAACTGGGACTGGCTGCCCTTCGCCCATGACACGGTGGTGATCCTCCAGGCCGAGCCGACCAACGGACCCCGCTGGGTCTCGGTGGTGGAGGCCGGGCTGCTGGCCAAGTTCGGAATGAACTCCGCCGGTCTGACGGTCCTGACGAACGCCCTGGTCACCTCGGAGGACCGGGGCGGCCCGGGGGTGCCGTACCACCTGCTGCTCCGGGCGCTGCTGGAGTCCGATTCGCTCGCGGCGGCCGAGGAGACCATCCGTACGGCCCGTCGCTCGTCGTCGGCGAACTATCTGCTCGCCGCCGCGGGAGACGACGGGTCCGGGGCCGGGAACACGGGCGGGGAGGGGGGCGTCGCGATCGATGTCGAGGCCCGGCCCGGCGGCCCGGACGGTGTCACCCGCCACCCGGTCGCCCCCGGCACCTTCCTCGTCCACACCAACCACTTCACCGAACCGGTCCCCGCGCATGACTACGGTCCGGCCGTCTTCTCCGACACCCACGACCGGTACCGGCGCGCCACGGCCCTCGCCGAACGGATGCCGTACCCCTCGGTCGCGGCCTGGCAGGAGGTACTGCGCGACCACGAAGGACTCCCCGACGCGATCTGCTGCCACCCGGACCCCGACGCCCCGCACGAACTGGACCGCAGTTCCACCGTCGCGAGCGCGATCGTCGAACCGGAGCGCCGGACCCTGCATCTGGCCCTGGGGCGGCCGTGTACGACGCGCCGGGTGACGTACTCGTACCGGGACTTCTTCAGGGGACGCGGCTGAGAGCCGGGTTCACCGGCCGGAACCGGCGCCGGAACAGCCGGGCGCCCGGGGCGGGATGACCGCCCCGGGCGCCCGGGTGTTCAGATCGGTGTCACGTTCGGGTCCGGAAGCATCGGCCGCAGCCGCGGAAGGCCCCGGGCGGCCGGCACGGACTGCCGTCAGGCCGCCGCGAACGGCACTCCTGCCAGCAATTCCGTGGATGGGTGGGTATGTTGCACGACAGTGGTCTCTCCTCGCGTGGGTGCCCAGTCCGCTGTTCTCGGGCCGCGCCGACCAGGAGGACCGTCGTCAGCCCCTGGCTAGGGGGCCTGGTGTACTCCCGGCGTGTTGCGGCACCATCTCGACGGTAGCCCAAAAAGCCACCGGAGTAATAGAGTTGCCGGAAAATGGCGCGACGAGGCATCCCGGGAAGCCATCCCGAGTACCTCGTCCGCGCGGTGGCACAGGACTGGGCAGTCCGAACGCAACACCTCATCCATCTTGGCGTGCGCGGATATACGATCGATATACGACGGCCGGGCTCGGGGCCCGGTTCGCGGTGAGGGCTCTCCGGGGGCGGGGGTGGAGTGACCGACGAGACCGAGGAGCTGCGTTTCAGCGTGCTCGGGCCGGTACGCGCCTGGCGCGGCGGAGAGCCGTTGCAGATGGGTTCCCCGCAGCAACGGGCCCTGCTCGCCGCCCTGCTGCTGCGCGACGGCCGCACCGCGACGGCCAGCGAGCTGATCGACGCCATCTGGGGGGACGAGCCGCCGACCCGGGCGCTCGCGGTGACCAGGACGTACGCGTCCCGGCTGCGCAAGGTGCTCTCGACGACGGCCCTGGTCTCCGAGTCCGGCGGATACGCCCTGCGGCTGAAGCGCGACGCCCTCGATCTGTTCGTGGCCCAGGACCTGATCGACGACTCCCACCGGGCGCACGTCGAGGGCGATCCGGTCCGAGCCTCGACGCTGCTCGACAAGTCGCTGGGGCTGTGGGACGGGGAGCCGCTGGCCAACGTCCCCGGGCCGTACGCGGAGAATCAGCGCGTACGCCTCGAAGAGTGGCGGCTCCAGCTCCTGGAGACCCGGCTCGATCTCGATCTGGAGGTCGGGGCGCACGCGGAGGCGGTGTCCGAGCTGACCGCCCTGACCGCCGCCCATCCGCTGCGGGAGCGGATGCGGGAGCTGCTGATGCTGGCGCTCTACCGCAGCGGTCGCCAGGCCGAGGCCCTCGCCGTCTACGCCGACACCCGCCGCCTGCTCGCCGACGAACTCGGCGTCGACCCCAACCCCGAACTCTCCCGCCTCCAGGAACGCATTCTGCGGGCCGACGACACGCTTCATGACGTCGGTATCGAGCGCGCCCCGGCGGCCGCCCCCGGCTCCTTCCCCCGTCCCGCTCAACTCCCGGCGACGGTACCGGACTTCACCGGCCGGGCGTCCTTCGTCCGCGAGCTGGGCGAGCAGTTGGGGACGGCCGACGGAGCGGTGATGGCGGTCTCGTCCTTCGCCGGGATCGGGGGGGTCGGCAAGACGACCCTCGCCGTCCATGTCGCGCACGAGGCCCGGCGTTACTTCCCGGACGGCCAGCTCTACGCCGATCTCCAGGGCACCGGCAGCCGTCCGCTGACCCCGTCGGACGTCCTGGGTTCGTTTCTGCCCGTCCTGGGCGTGCCGGAGGCCGCGATCCCCGGCGCTCTGGAGGACCGTACGGCGCTCTACCGCTCAGCACTGGCCGACCGCCGGGTCCTGGTGCTGCTGGACAACGTCAGGGACGCGGCCCAGATCCGCCCCCTGCTGCCGGGTACGGCGGGTTGCGCCGTACTGGTCACCAGCCGGGCGCGGATGGTCGATCTCCCGGGGGCGCATCTGGTGGACCTCGATGTGATGTCGCCGGAGGAGGCGCTTCAGCTCTTCACCCGGATCGTCGGCCTGGAACGGGTCTCCGAGAACCGGGAGGCTGCCCTGGATGTGGTCGCGGCCTGCGGTTTCCTGCCGCTGGCGATCCGGATCGCCGCCTCCCGGCTGGCCGCGCGACGCACCTGGACGGTCTCGGTACTGGCCGCGAAGCTGGCCGACGAACGCCGCCGCCTCGATGAACTCCAGGCGGGCGACCTGGCCGTGAAAGCCACCTTCGAAGTCGGCTACGGCCAGTTGGAGCCCGCCCAGGCACACGCCTTCCGGATCCTCGGCCTCGCCGACGGCCCCGATATCTCCCTCGCCGCCGCGGCGGCCCTGCTCGGCCGCCCCGAGCACGAGACCGAGGACCTCCTCGAAGCGCTGGTCGACACCTCGTTGCTGGAGTCGTCCGCGCCCGGCCGCTACCGCTTCCACGACCTGGTCCGGCTCTACGCCCGCGCCTGCGCCGAACGGGACGAGCGGCCCGAGGAGGGCGAGGCCGCCCTCGCCCGGCTGCTCGACTTCTATCTCGCCACCGCGACCCAGGTCTGCGACGGCTTGCGTCCCGGGAGCCTGCTGCCCCGTGATTTCGGGCCGACCGGGCATCCGGGCCTCACCTTCGGTACCCGGCGGGAGGCCGTCGACTGGCTGCACACCGAGGCACCCCGCCTGCTGGCCGGGGCCCGGCAGGCCACCGGCGGCAGACGGCTCCGGCTCGCCGCCGACCTGCTGTGGGTCACCCGGAACCTGGCCGAGTCCGGTACGTACTCCCGGGAGTACGAGACGGCGGCGCTGGCCGTCCGGGACGCGGCGCGCTCCCGCGGCGACGCCGGGGCCGAGGCCAGGGCACGTGTCGCCATCACCCATGTCCATCTGGTCGCCGGATGGTACGAGGACGCCGACGACGAGGCCCGGATCGCCGCCGAACTCGCGGCCTCCGTCGGCGATCCCGTCCTCGGCTACCGGGCCGAGAACGACCGCGGCATCATCGCCTTCAACGAAGCCCGGTACGAGGCGGCGGAGGAACATCTGCGCCGGGCCGCCGAGAGCGCCCGTACCATCGAGAGCGATGCGGCGGTGGCCGGTGCGCTCTGCAGTCTCTCCCGGCTCCGGCTCGTCCAGGGCCGGGTGCCCGAGGCCGTCGACCTCGCCCGGCAGGGCATCGGCGTCTACGAGCGGACCGGGCACACCCTCCCCCTCGCCAACGCCCGCTACGCCCTGGGCCTGGCCCTCACCCAGGCCGGCCGCCATACCGACGCCCTGGAACAGTTCTCCCGGGCCATGGCGGTCTTCGAGGCCGAACGCCAACTCCTCCGGCAGGGCACGACCCACTTCCGGATCGCCCGCGCCGAGCTGGCCGTCGGCAACACCGCCCGGGCCGCCCGGCACTGCGAACACGCCCTCTCCATCGGCTGTGTCGGCGGCGACCGGACCCACGGCCTGGTGATGATCACCCTGGGCCGGGCCCTGGCCGCCCTCGGCCAGCAGGACCGCGCCCGCGCCTGCTGGCTGGAGGCGAATTCACTGCTGGAAGCCCTGGACGCCCCGGCCGCGGAAGAGGCCCGGGCGCTGCTGAAGCCCCTGGGCGCGACCGTCGCGCCCTGAGCACGGGGGCGGCCGGGTCGTCTCTAGTAGCCGTCCAGCGGCGACGGAACCCGCTGGGCACTCAGCCCCACATGGACATCCGTCCCGCCGAGGAGCGTGCTGGTGGCGCGGAGCGCCTGCTTCTCGCCGCCCAGTCGGCGCAGCAGGGTCTGGATCTGCCCGTCCCAGGTGGTCTGCGCGCCCTTGAGCGCGCCCGAGGTCGCCCAGCCGTCCCCGTCCTTGGGCCCGAACTCCTTCACCGCCGCCCCGGTGGCCTCGTCGGCCAGCGTGCCCGCTTTGCGGGCGCCGGGCTCCACGGTGTTCTCGATGGAGTTGGCGGCCTTCTTCTTCTCCGCCGGGGTGGAGGCGAGATTCGGACCCAGCAGGCCCGGACCGCCGCTCCCACCGGGATCCGCCACCTGGTTGAGTCGTATTCCGGGATCGTTCGTCATGTTGTGCTGCCCCCTTGTCTCGTCGGCCGTGCCGTGCGTGCTGTTCCGCACATCGCCGCTACGCGCAGCGCAGTGCGGCCCGCGCCGCGTCGCCGAACGCCTTGCTGAACCGCGCGCTGTCCGGCATTTGCATGGCGGCCAGCTCGCTCTTCTCGAAGTACCTGAGGTCGTGGGCGAAGACCGTCTCCGCGCCGTCGCAGCGGGCGCGGGTGAACCGGCGGTCCCCGAGGGTCGCGGCCAGCGCCGGATCGCCGACGGCGGCGAACCGGGCGAACGGCCCTTCCTCGTCGCCTTCGAAGGAGAGGTCGCAGTAGACCGCCTTACCCGGCTCCCCGATGATCCGCTCGGTCACCCGTTCGCCCTTGGGTCCGCGCAGACCGTCGAGCCGGAAGCCCTCGATTCCGCATACCCGGGCCAGGTCGGCGGCCCGCTCGCCCGAAGGGGCGGAGGTACGGTCGGCGGTGTCCCCGTAGCCCGGCGCGGCGCAGTCGGAAGCCTTCATGAGCTCGCGTCCGGCCGAGGCGAGGAGCCGGCCCATGCCGTCGGTGTCACCCGGGCCGCCCCGGCCGTCCACGGAGGCGGACAGCGCCACGGGCCCCTCCCGGTCGTCGCCCGTCACCTTCTGGCAGGCCGCGGGGAGCATCGCCCAGCCTCCCCACTTGTCGTACGCGCCGTGGGTGCCGCCCGACAGCACCCGCATGTCTCCGGAGAGTTTCCAGACGCCTCTGGTGAAGGGGAATCCCTCATTCTCGGTGTCGGCCCTCAGGCTGATCCGCCGATCCTCCCCCGGCAGCCAGCTCGCCTTCTCGATCGTGCAGGTCCCGGCCGAGCCCTCGGACGCCGTCACCTTGCCGATTCCGCCGCCCAGGGCCCGGTCCGCCTCGTCCACGGTCACCCAGCCGTAGCAGAGGCGACCGGAGTCGAGGAGATTGGTGTTGAAGTAGGTGAAGGTGCCGCCGATGAGCACGATCGCGGCGAGCACGGCGGTGATCCAGGCGCCTCGCCGGGACCGCCGCCGTATCGCCGTGTCGTCGGCCGAGCCCTCGGCGGACTCGTCACGGGTCGCTGTCTCGTTCCCCACCGTGCCCTACTCCCAGCCCAGATAGACGGCCGAGTCGCCGCGCGACGTCCCGTACGACTGCTTCGCCTCGTCCCGCATGGCCTGCCAGGCGACCCAGTTCGGGTCGTTCTTCGCGTTGCTCTCGTCCTCGATGTCGACGCCCCGCTCCACGGCCCAGCGGTCGATCATGTCGTAGGTCCCGTTGATACCGGACGCGTAGTGGTCCGAGTTCTTCTCCTGGGCCTGGGAGCTGGCCGCGTCCGCCACGTCCTTCGACCATTCGTAGGTGGCCGCGTCGACCAGCCGCTGTGCCGTGTCGCCGAGCACCGGCAGGCCGGTGATCGGGGCACCCACACCGTGGTAGGCGTACTTGGCCATGTCATTGGCGGCGCTGATCTTGCCGTCGCGTTCGTCGAGGATGACATCGGAGCCGATGGAGTTCATCGCACCGGTGACGGCACCGAGGTCGCGGGCCGGGTTCTTCCAGGCGTCATTGCTGCTGCCGCCGGATTCCGGCGCCCGGGACAGCTGGTCGAGGGCGTACTGGCGCTGGGTGTCCTGGAGCAGGGCATAGGTCTGGTCGTCGGCGGAGACGCCGCGCATGACCCGGGTGAGGCTGTCCTTGCCGACGGTGATCCCCGCGTCGTCGCCGCTGGTCCAGATCGTGTCCTTGCCCTGCGGGCTGCCGTACTTGGTGCCGTTCTCGGCGAGGATGTTGTGGTTGTCGGCCGCGTAGTCGGCGATGGCGTGCCCCAGCGGCTTCTGGAGATTGGCGTGGATCTCCTCGCCCCCGGCGCCGTCGTCCAGGACGTTGATCGCGCCCTGCATGACCCGGGCCTGCGCCGCGGTGTGCGGGGCGGAGGCTTCGCCCCGCTGCCCCTCGCGCAGGGGTTCGTTGCCGGTGGCCGCGGCCTCCAGGGCGAGGCCGAGCCCCATCCGGCTGGTCGGGTCGTCGAAGGTTGTCACGGATATACCCGTGATGGTGTTCTTCGGCCACTCGCGGGCGTCGTCACCGCTGCCCAGCAGATACTTCAGATGGTCGTTGCCGACATGGTCCTTGCCCGAGCCGTTGCCCTCCGGGTCGAAGAACGCGGTGGCGGCGTCCGGGTTGCGGCTCATCAGACCGAGGACCCCGTCGACGGCGTCGGTCTCCATGCCCTTGTGCCCGGGACCCCACATCGTGAAGATGCCGGGCTGCTCCTTCTCCGCCTTGATGGTCTGGACGCCGAGGTCGTACAGGAACTGGTCGTCGAAGTCCTTGTCGGCGTGCTGCATCAGGCTCACATAGGACTGATAGCCGTACAGAGGATTGGTGTTGGGGCCGAAGTTCTTCGTCCCCTCCTTCTGTATCGCCGTGGTCCACTCCCGGTAGAAGGTGCCGTCCTTGCTGTTCATCCAGGCATTGAACGCGGGCGAGCCGGGCGGCAGGTCCTTGACGCTGCCGGGCACGGCGGTCGCCGTCGCCATGGAGTTGGCGAAGGTCTTCGTCACCTCCGCGAGCTGGAGCTTCTTCTCGCCCTCGGCGTCCCGGGAGCGTTCGTTCAGCTCGTTGGAGAGCTTGATCGTCGCCTCCGGGCCGAGATCGCGCAGCAGCTCCTGGCTGAACGTCTTGTCGTTCTGGTTGTCGCGCAGCGCCCGCTCCAGCTGCGCCAACTCTTCGTCCGACACCTTCTTGCCGTCGGCGAGCCGTCCCGCGATGTCCTCCGCGAGATCCGCCTCGTACGACTCCACATCGCCCTTGGCCCCGGAATTGAAGCCACCCGGCATCCCGCCGAGCGGATCGCTGTCCTTGACCACCTCGGTCAGGGCGATCCGGACACCCTCGTCGGCGTCGTCGACGGCCTTGACGGCGTCGCGGATCCGGGCGGTCCAGGACCGCTCGACCCCGGGCAGGTCGGGGTCGCGGCGGATGGCCGCGGCATCCCCCGCTTCCACCTTCGAGAAGTCGTAGTGGCAGACACCCTGGTCGGAGACCTTCATCCCGGCCTTGATCGCGTCGTCGCGGGCCTGCTCGACCCCCTTCTTCAGGGTCGTGAACTGGGCATGGGCGTCACGCAGCAACGACGCCACGGCTCTGGCCTGCTTCTGAGCCGCCTGGATCTCCTTGAGCGTGATGTCGAACCGGGCGTTGGCCGCGGTCGCGCTCAGCCCGTTCCAGGCCGGTCCGCCGAGGGAGACGCCGTGCACGTCGTCCCGGTACGGCGGCTCCGTCTTGTCCCGGAGATCGTTCGCGGTCTCGTCCCACTTGGTGGCCGCCGCCGTCAGTTTCGACAGATCGGTGGTCATCACTTCGTGGTAGCTCGGCATCCTGTCGCCCCCCGCGAGTAGCCGTTTTTGGCAACCCAGACAGTATCAAGGGCGTTTTAGGACGCTTCCACGGTGTACGGATCTTCACCAATCGCGAACATCGGGTCACAGGAACTACCAGGACTCTGCGTCTCGCTCCCCGGGTCAGCCGTCGTACTGGAACGGCACCGGTTCACTCAGCACCGAACGAGCCCCCTTCTCGGGTCCGTGCGGCCGGTCTCCTTGCGCCCTGTATCCGTGCTCCCGTCCGCCACCTGCCGTAAACCCGCACGTACCGCCCGTGCCCGGCTGCCCCTGTTCTCTCGCGGCCCCTACGGCTGCCGTCGCCCTGACCGGTGGGCGTCCAGCACCCTCCGGCTCGCGACGGTGAAGGGGTGCTCGGGCCCCAGGCCGCGTTCCCGCCGTTCGACGACATCGGTCATCAGCGTGATCGCCTCCTCGGGGTGCCCGAGCGCGGCCCGGGTACGGGAGAGGAGCTGGCGGGCGGCGAGTACGAGGGGGTAGTCGGGCCCCCAACGCCGCGCGTACGCATCGGTGACCTGCCGGATCTCGCGGTCGGCCGCGTCGAAGCGGCCCAGGAGGTACAGGGCCCAGGCGTGGTTGTGCCGGACACCGAGGGTCACCGTGTGGTCGGGGCCGAGAGCCCGCTCGCATTCCCCCGGCAGCGCCAGCAGGGCGCCGTCTTCCTCGGTGACCACGTCCGTGGCGGACAGTGTCTCCAGCAGGCCGGCGCGGGCCCGCAGGGTCAGCGGATGCGAGGGGCCGAGCGCCGAGCGCCGCCCGGCGACGGTGTCGCGGAGCAGTGCGACGGATTCCTCCCGTCTCCCGAGGTTGGCCAGTACGAGCTGGAGCCCGTAGCCGCTGTCCGAGGTATCGGCGTCGTCGGCGCCGAACAGGCGCCGCTGCGCGTCCAGGACCGTACGGAGTTCCGCTTCGGCCTCGGCGTACGCGCCCAGCCGGAACAGTGCCCGCCCGGCTCTGGAGCGTGCGGCGAGAACCGCGCGGTGGTCCGCGCCGAGGTGCCGCTGTCCGAGTTCGGCCGCGGTACGGGCGGTCTCCCGGGCGGAGAGGTAGTCACCGGTGCGGTGCAGGGCGACGGCGAGCCGGGTCGCGACGGCCAGGGCGTCGGCGGCGGACGGCTCGGCGACCTGCCTCAGCAGGGTCAGGGTGTGCGGTACCAGCAGGCGCAGTCGCGGATCGTACGGCCCCGCGTCGGGTACGGCGGGCACGACCGCGTCGAGCAGCCGGACGGCGGTCGCGTCCAACTCGGGCAGCAGGTGGGCGGGGGTGGCCGCCGAAACGCTGTCGAGAAGGATGCCGTGACTCTGCGCGCAGCGTGTGCCGGCGGTGTCGACCAGTTCGGACAGCGACTGGTCGAGCAGGGCTCTGAGGGCCGTCTCGGTCCGGTCCCGGGGCAGCAGGGCCCCGATGGCGCTGTGGTCGAGCAGTGTCAGCGGCAGCGGCTCCGCGGCGAACCGGGCCAGCAGCCTGAGCAGGGCCGCCGCTTCGGGCAGCCCGCGCGCCTCGAACGCGTCCAGGGTGAGCTGCCAGGTCAGGCCGACGAGCTGACGGGGGTTCGCTTCGGACATCGCGTCGGCTCCCCGGTCGATCAGCCGGACCCGTTCGTCGCCGTCGAGCCGGTCCCGGTACGTGTCCAGCGTCCAGGGGTCGATGACCTGGTGGGAGAGGAAGCCGCCCGCCAGGGTGAGCGCGAGGGGCAGCCGTCCGAGCCGGTCCGCGACCCGTGCCGCCTGCTCCGCCGTCCCGCTGTGCGGTGCGAGGTCGCGCAGTACGAGTGCGGCGTCCGCGCGGGGCAGTACGCCGATGTGCTGCAGCTCGGCCCCGGGCCACCACCGGGCCGCCGCCCGCCGGGTGGTCACCAGGACGGTGCCGCGAGGGCTGGTACGAAGCCAGTCGCCGTCCCGCAGGATCTCCGGTTCGTCGGTGTTGTCGAGGACCAGCAACCAGGGTTCGGTGGAACGGTCGAGGTAGCTCCAGACGAGATCGGCGGCGGGCCTGAGGCCGTTGCGCGCGGCAAGCAGTTCGCCGTCGCCCGCTCCCCGGTCGGCGGCGACGGCGAGCATCCCGGCCCGCAGGCTCGCCCGGTCGGCGGCGTTGACCCACAGGCCCACGCGGCCCTGTTCCCCGGCGACCTCTTCGAACAGGGCGCAGGCGACCGCCGTCTTGCCCGAGCCACCCATTCCGTACAACACGTAGACCTGGCCGCCGCGCTCCGGCCCGACGCTCTCCCGCAGGCGTTCCATCACCTCGCCGCGGTCGCGCAGCGCGACGGGGCACCGGCCGACCGCCGGGCGTCGGACCGAGTCCGGTCCGACGTACCCCGTACCGTCACCGCCGTAGTGGTGGTGCTCGGTGATGTGCTGGTCGCCCCGAGACTGGTAGACGCGCCCGTGGCCCTCGGCATGGCCGTCCGTGCCACCCGTCATCGCTCGGTGATGTGCTGGTCGCGTCCCGCTTGGTAGACCCTGCCCCGGCCGGACGCGGTGGCGTGCTGGGTGACGCGCCGGGCGGCCGAGCCTTCGGGGTCGAGCCGGTCCAGCAGTGCGCGCAGTTCCTCGACGGCGTCGGGCCTCGCGGCGAGCAGTCGGCGTACCGATTCCTGCCACTGGAGGCGCAGTTCCTCCAGGGCATCGTGATCGTCCGACGCGACGGCGGCCAGTACGTCGTCGCGACCGGCCTCCAACTCGGCGGCGACCGTGTCGGCGCGTTCGGGTTGCGTCCGGCGCCAGAGCCGGGTGATTCCGTCCCGCATGTGCTGCCAGGCATCGGTCGCCATCAGCGCGACCAGAGTGGTCCCCGCGCTCTGTGCGAGTAAGGCCACTTCCGCGTTCACAGCCGCCCCTTCGTTCACCCGGTTGTCGGAAAGTGGACCTGAAGGTGTCACTCACCGGACAGAGGACTTCATTGCGGCCCCTATGATTCCCTCCCCGGGCACCGGCGGACAAGGAGGAATCAGTCCTCGTCAATACCTTGCACGCGGGGCCCGACCCTGGCCATGGCGTCCCGGTGCGGGCTAGAGTGACGGGTTGTGACCGATCCAGGAGGCGATGGAAATGTCCCGGCCATGGGAAGCTGATCCGGCCACGTCTTTCAAGCGGCGACTGGGAAAGTCACCCCAGGAACTCGGCAATACCACCGGAACTCCCGACTGTCCTGACATCTGGGAGCTCGCCAACGGCGATATCGCCGTCATCGGGCGGGACCTCACCGGGTCTCTCGGCGAGAACCTGCCGGACGGGGTCTCGATCGGATCGGACGAACGCCTCGTGGTCATCCCCAGGAACATGCTGATCGCGGCGAAGCCGGACATCCCCAGTGTTTGACTCCTTCCCGGGCGGTGTCTCGGAGCGCCTGGACCGCCCCACGTACCACGCCGACTTGGGCCGGGCCTACAACAACGGGATCGGCTTCCTGAACAAGCTGGAACGCGGCCAGCACTTCCAGGAGCGGGGCTTCCCGAGCTGGGAGGCGTTCGCCGCCGGCGACTGGGAGGCAGCCCTGACCCTGGCTGACGAGCGGCGCGACGACTACGCGCGGGAAATCCGGCGGGCTTCGCAATCGGGTGTCGCACACCGTCGTCTTCGCGTCGTGGAATTCCCGGTGACACCGTATGTGCAATGGGAATTCCACGTCCTGCGCGTACGGGTGGAGGCAGGCGACGACATCAAGGTGCTCGACGCCCGTGACATCGCGCACATCGAGGGGATTCGACCGGTGCCGGAAGTCGTCATTCTCGGCGATACGGTGATGTACGAGGTCGTGTACGACGGGGACGGAAACGCGGACGGAGCCAATCGCTACACCGACGGCTCACTGATCCGGGAAACCAATACGGGGTTCGACGCGCTGTACGAGCGCGGCGAGGGATTCCATGAATTCTTCGCCCGGGAGATCGCCCCCCTGTCCCCGCCCCGGGTGACCGGCGCCCCCAGGGGTTGACGCGTTCGCGGTGATCGGCGGGGCGGGCGGGTACAGCACTGAGGGCGTCAGGTCCGGGGCTCCTCCGCCTTGGCGGGAGTGGCGTCCGAGCCGCGCTGTTCCGCGGTGGCTTGGGCGAAGGGCCCACGCTCTTCGACAATCTCGCCGTCCACGACTTCGCTGCCGGCGGATCGGTGCGACGGTTCCGCCAGCGGCAGGCCGGCGAGGTGCTTCTGGAGCCTCTTGGCCATCGGCAGGAAGGTCGCAAAAGTGAGCCCGCCTGAGACGGCGGCCCCGACGAGGGGGATGGCCTTCGAGACGGTTGCCGCGAAGGACCGCGTCGTCATCCTGACACCGAGGTAGCCCGCGACCTTCTTCACCACGGGGTAGACGACCCCGTGGGTGAGCGCCTTCTGGGGCAGCTTCTTGGCGACCTGTTCCGCCATCATCCCCGCGACCTTCCCCACGGCGGCGTTCGCCGACTGGGTACCGAACATCACGCCGAAGAACAGCGTGAGCACGCCCATGGTCGCGTCGTCGACTTCGTCTCCCTCGCCGGAGAACAGATCAGGCCAGCTGTAGAGGTATGCAAGCTTCTGTGCGATACGGACCATGTGCCCGAAGTACTGGACCATATCGGCGGGCACAGTAGCGGCAAGGGCGAGGGCACCGGGTATCCCGGCGGCCGCGGAGAGAGCGCTGACCTTCGCCGTTTCGTAGCGAATGGAGTCCTGGGCCACCTTGTCGAGAATCTCGACGGGGATGCCCGCCGCGGCGGGGGACTCATCTACCGCCTGGCGGATCTGCTCCTCGGTGCAGCGGCGAGCCAGGGCGCTCCGGAGGTACGCCTCCCTGTTGATCCGCACACCCGGCAGCTTGGCCGCCCCCAGCAGGACCGCGGAGAAGCGCGACTCGGGGTTCTCGACCCCTTTACCCTGTTTCATGGCAGGAACCTACAGTAGTTCCGTGCTCCAAGTGCCCTTCCTGCTCACCTCCGTTGGGACCTGGCAGGGCCTTCGGCAAGCACTCGCCCGTCGGAAGGCCCTGGTGTCCGTGCGGCCTCTTGGGTCAGAGCGTCGCGAACCCGACGAACGCGGTCCATGCCGTGGGGCGCACGGTCAGGGGGCGGCGGGATATGTCCTTGGAGTCGCGGACGTGAACCCCACCGGGACGGGTGGCGACCTCAAGGCACTGGCCCCCGTCACCAGCGCTGTAACTGCTCTTGAACCATGCCAGGGCATCGGTGTCGTGCCCCGCCTTTTCCCTGCTCATCTCTCTCCTCGATCACCAAGCACAGATGGGACGCCGGGCGTCGGGAGAAGACCTCCTGTCGGGCCATACGCCGGGTTCTGTCTCCGGATTGGTCATGGATCAGGTCCGGGCCGATGCCTTCGCCTCCCCACCTGGACGTTGACTTCGGCACGTAGGCAGAACTGGAGACGCGCGATTCACCACAAGCGGGCGGTCTGCCCTCCGGCGTCCACAGTGGGAGGGGCTGGACAGCCAGTAGGGTGCGTGGGGTGACTACTTCCTCCGTGCTCCCGCGTTCGTTCCGGCTGCTCGTGACGGGCGGGGGCACTGGCGGTCACACCTACCCGGCCCTGACGGCGATCCGTACTCTGCAAGGCCGCCTCGCGGATGCGGGCAGCGCGCTGGATGTGCTGTGGATCGGGACGGCGGACGGTCTCGAAGCCCGTGTCGCTCCGGCGGAGGGGATCGCGTTCAAGACGGTCGCTACGGGGAAGATCCGCCGTTCGTCGAATCCGCTCAGGATGCTGTCCGCCGCGAATGTGAAGGACATGGCGCGGGTGCCGCTCGGCGTGGCCCAGGCCCGGTCGATCGTGTCCGGTTTCCAGCCGGACGTGGTCCTGGCGACGGGCGGGTACGTCGCGGTCCCGGCCGGGCTGGCCGCTCGGCTGTGCCGCGTTCCGCTGGTCCTGCACGAGCAGACCGTCCGGCTCGGGCTGGCCAACCGCAAGCTCGCAAGTTCGGCGACGCGTATCGCGGTGTCCTCGGAGTCCTCGCTGCCGCTGCTGCCCGCCGAGGTGCGTGAGCGTGCGGTCGTCACCGGGAACCCGGTGCGGCCGGAAGTGCTGGGCGGCCACCCGGACAAGGCGATCGAGGCCCTGAGCCTGTACGGGTTCGACCGGCACCTGCCGACCGTCTACATCACCGGTGGCGCTCAGGGCGCCCAGCAGATCAACGACGTTGTCCATGGCGTACTGCCCTGGCTGCTGAGCCACGCGAACGTCATCCACCAGTGCGGTCCGGCGAACGTGGACGGACTCCGGTCGGCCGCCGCCGGGCTCCCCCCGGTCCTCGCCGGCCGCTACCACCTGACCGGGTTCGTCGGACCGGAGCTGCCGGACGTGCTGGCACTGGCCGGCATCGTGGTGTCCCGCAGCGGTGCCGGGACACTGGCGGAGCTGACCGCGCTCGGCAAGCCCGCGGTGTTCGTCCCGCTCGCCACATCAGCCGGAAAGGAGCAGGCCCACAACGCCAGGCACCTGGCCGACGCCGGAGCCGCGCTCGCCCTGCTCGGCGAGGTCACCGGCCAGGCTCTGCGAAACGCGGTGGGTCCGCTCCTGACCGACCCCGCCATGCGGGCGGGGATGGCTGAGCGGGCAAGGGCTCATGGGCGGCCGGATGCGGCGGACAGGCTCGTGGACGTAGTGCTGTCCGCCGCATCCGGCTGATCAGCCGCTTTCAGGGGTGGCGTCGTCCGATGTGCAGGGCCGTGCCCGCCTCGATCACCACGGCACAGTGGTTGAACGTGTTCTGGTCCTGACTCATCGGGTCGGGGACGTCACGGCCGGGGAGGTAAAGGCGGAGCTTGTGGGTGTGGTGCCCGCCGTCGATCGCGCGGAGCGTGTCGAGGACGGCGGCATCCATCGCCAGGATGCCATCCGCCCAGTCCAGGTCCTGCAGGGTGATCTGCTGTCCGCGGTGGTGGGTGAGGTCGAGCCCGAGGCGCCGGGCCGCGTTGATCATGGACGGGTCGGCGGGCTGATCCCGCCATTTGCCGATCAGCCCGGCTGAGCGGACCGTCACCGCCGGCCCGCCCCTGCGGGTGAGCGCGACCTGGGCGAGCGGGCTTCGGCAATGGTTCCCCAGGCATACGGTCAGGACCTTGCGCATCATGATCCTCCGACGGACTTGAGGGCCTGTTCGAGCGCGGTCACCACGAGGTCGATGTCCGTCTCGGTGAGGTGCTGGTGGAACGGGAGGCTGAGAATCTCCGCGCCGGCCTGTTCGGTGGCCGGCAGGCGGCGCTTCCAGGCAGCGAACGCGGGCTGGGTGTGGTTGGGCGGGTAGTGGACACCGACCCCGACGTCTCGGGCCCGGAGGTTCGTGAACACCTGGTCGCGGTGAGGGACGCGGACCTGGCACAGGTGCGGCACAGCGTGGTCCACATCGACGTCGATGAGCGTCACGCCGCCCAGCGGGGTGAGTGCGTCGCGGTAGGTCCGCCACAGATGGCGGCGGGTGTCCTCGGCGGCTTGGAAGCCGTCTAACTGGACCAGACCGATGGCGGCGTTGATGGATGAGAGTTGGTAGCGCAGGCCAAAGCCCTCCACCTGGTAGGTGGTGGTGTTCGCGCGCTGGCCCTGGGACTGGACCACCCCCAGTAGCCGGATGCGGCGGATCGTGTCGGCTTCCGTGGACGCGCGGGGGATCACCATGCCGCCCTGGCCGCAGGTGAGGTTCTTGACCGGCCCGAACGAGAAACAAGTCAGTGCCCCACTCGCCCCGACACGGCGTATGCCGTGGCGGGAGCCGAACGCGTGCGCCGCATCCTCGATCACGACGACGCCTCGTTCGTCGAGTTGCTCCTGGACGGCGGAGAGGTCGACGGGCCGACCGCCGAACAGCACCGGAATGACGGCGGCGGTCCCGTCGGTGACGGCGTCCATGACGAGTTGGTCGCTGACGCACAGAGTGGCGGGGTCGATGTCGACGAAGTGCGGGCTGGCGCCGACGGCCAGGATGGCGTGCACGGTCGCGCAGAACGTCATGGAGGGCACAATCACCTCGCGGCCGGGACCGACCCCGGCGGCGAGCAGCGCGGTGTGCAGGGCCGCGGTGCCGGAGGCGAGGGCCACGACGTCGGGGACGCCGAGGAAGTCGGCGATCCGCCGCTCGAACTCCTCGGTGATGTCGGTGTGTCCGTACTGCCCACCCTCCAGGACTCGGGAAACTGCCGCGATCTCCCGCCCGTACAGGTACGGGCTGGCGTTACGCCGGGCATCGGGCCTCGCCGATGCGGTCACGGTGCCTCTCCCTTCGCCGCGACCGTGCGCTCGAGCTCGGCGACGTCGCCGACGGCCAGGGTCGCGATGTAGTTGGTCAGGAACACGCCGGTCCGGCAGGTGAGGCGGCTGTGGTCGACCGGCAGGCCGAACAGGCCATTGACCATCTGGGCGACGAGATCCGCGCCGGCCGCCTCGGTCAGGGGGAAGCCGCCGGCGATCCGCGGGTTCAGCTCGGTGATGGTGATCGTGCCGTCGGCGGAGACAAAACCCTGGACGCAGCAGAGGCCGCGGGCATCGACGGCATCCAGCGTCTGCACAACGAGGTCGCGCACGTCGGGGTCGTCGAACGTGGTGGACACCGTTGCGAGGCCGGCCTTGACAAGATCGCGGCGGCGCAGGATGACCGAGGCACGGCCGGTCCGGTCCACCAGGCAGTCCGCCGTGAACTCGGAGCCGTGGATCCGCTCCTGCACGATGGGCTCCGGGACCAGCTCACACAGTACGCGTGCGTGCTCTCGGCGGCGGACGAAGTGCACGTTCTGTGCGCCGTGGCCGCGGCGGGGCTTGACGACCAGCTCGGCGCTGTCCGGGACCTGGTCGATGTCCTGCGGCTGCCAGGTTCGCGGGGTTGCGATGCCGTGCTCGGTCAGCACCTCGTGAAAGAGGGCCTTGTCGGTGCAGGCGCGCACCGACGAGGCGTCCGGGAGCCACAGGCGTACGCCGTCGCCTTGGAGTCGGGGCACCATCTGCGTCAGCGGTTCCAGGTCCGGCTCGATGCCGGCCACCACACCCTCCACGGCCTGATCCCGGCACAGGTGGGCCATGACGCCCGGATAGTCGGGGTCGTCGGCGAGGGGAATGACCCGGGGCACCACGGAGGGCAGCAGGAACCCGGGGGCGAGGCGGTTCGCATCAACCGCGATGACCGTGTGACCCAGGCGGATGAGGCTGCGGGTCAGTCCGAAGCCCGGGTTGGCGCCGACACCGGTCACCAGGATCCTACGCGGGGTGTACTGGTCAGTGGCCACGGGCTTCCTCTCCGGCGGGTGCGATCGCGTCCGTGGCGCGGGCCGCGTACGGGGTGCGCGTCAGCGGCGCCCAGCGGTCGGGGTTGTGCCGGTACCAGTCGACGGTCTCGGCCAGGCCCTCGTCGAAATCACGGGCCGGCCTGAAGCCGATCGCGGCAATCTTGTCCCAGTGCATCGAGTACCGCAGGTCGTTGGCCTGCCGGTCAGGAATGCAGGTGACCGAGTCCCCGTCCTTGCCGCACAGAGCCAGAAGCTTGACGGTCAGGTCCCGGACGGTGAGGTCGGTGCCGCCGCCCAGATTGTAGATCTCGCCCGGCTTCCCGTCGCACAGCACGAGTTCGACACCAGCACAGTTGTCTTCGACGTGCAGCCAATTCCGCACGTGCTGCCCCTGGCCGTGCAGGGTCACCTTCTCGCCCCGTAGGAGGCGGGTGGTGAAGAGGGGAATCACCTTCTCGGGAAACTGGCGGGGGCCGTAGTTGTTCGAGCTGCGCGTCACGCAGAGGGGCAGGCCGTAGGTCTGGAAGTGGCTCAGGGCCACAAGGTCGCCGGCAGCCTTCGACGCCGCGTACGGGACACCGGGCCGTAAAGGAGTTTCCTCGCTCGCCGAGCCTTCGGCCAGCGACCCGTACACCTCGTCCGTGGAGACGTGGACGAACTTGGTGATCCCGTGACGGCCTGCGGAGGCGGCCAGGGTCTGCGTGCCCAGGACGTTCGTCATGAGGAAGTTGTCGGCCGTGGTCAGGGAGCGGTCGACGTGAGACTCGGCAGCGAAGTGGACGACGGCCGTGTGCCGGCCCATGAGTTCGTCGACGAGCGGGGCGTCGAGGATATTGCCGTGGACGAACACCAGCCTCGGATCGAACAGCGCTTCCCCAAGGTTATTGGTGTGGCCCGCGTAGGTGAGCGCGTCCATCACGGTCACCCGGGACACGTCGTCCCGGCGCAGGATCCGCCGGACGAAGTGCGAACCGATGAAGCCGGCACCGCCTGTGACGAGGATTTCGTACATCTGACACCCGCCTTGGTCATGGATCGGGAAGGGACGGCGGCCCCCGGAACTCCGAGGTCGGGCCTCTCGGCGAGCCGCCGCCTGCATTCAGAGAACCGCCGGAGCCGGTGTGCGCGGGAGGCGAACCAGGGGGGCGAACAACGCACATCCGGTTCCCCCTTGTCAGCCTCCCGGCCTACGCTCGGATCCGCACCAGCAGCATCCACGCGCGGGACACCGGTTGACATGAGGGGGCTCCGTGGCACCCACGAAGGACCGCCGGGGCCATCCCAACGAGGACCTGGCCCGGCTCGTCAAACAGGCCGGCGCGAGCCACAAGTCTCTGGCAGCGCAGATCAACCAGATCGGAGCAGCGGCCGGCGTCCCGCTCAGGTACGAGCACACCAGTGTCGCCAGATGGGTGAATCTCGGAATGATCCCGCGCGGCCGCACACCTGAGTTCCTGGCCGCCGCACTGGGCGAACGTCTCGGCAGAGCGGTGAGCGTGACTGAGATCGGCATGTACAGCAGGTCTGGCGGAAACCCTGACATCGGGTTGGATTTCGCCCGCGACCCCATCGATGCGATCCGCGTCGCCGCGACCTACTGGAGAACCGTGGAACGCTCCCGCCGTCAGCTCATCAGCAACGGCTTCGCCATCGCCGCCTTCACCACCCCCGTAACCCGCTGGCTGGCCAAGCCGACCGACGCCCCGACCGCACATGAAGGCGTCCGCCAGGTCGGCCGCAGCGACCTCGACGAGCTGTGGAAGGCCGCCGATGAAGCCCGCCTGTGGGACTCCCGTTTCGGCGGCGGGAACTGGAAGGCCAGCTCTGTCACCGAATGTCTGCGCCTGAGCGCCGCACCGCTGCTGACCGGCACCTACACCGAACCCATCGGGCGGGAGCTGTTCGCCGCGACCGCTGAGCTGTCCCGGGTCGTGGGCTGGTCAGCGGTCGACACCGGCCACCACGACATCGCCCAGCGCCACTTCGTCCAGGCCCTGCGCCTGGCACGGGCCGCGGGCAACGTGGAGAGCGGCTGCTATGTGCTGGCCACCATGGCGCTGCATACCTTCCTGCGCGGATACCCCGAACAGGCCGCCGACATGGCCGAAGGCGCCTACGAACGCGGTCTCGGACACGCCGCACCCCGGGTGCTGGCCTTCGCGAAGCTGGCCGAGGCCCGCGCCCACGGGCGCACCGGAAACGCCGAAGCGGCCAAAACCGCGCTCGGCCGGACCGAGGAACTCCTCGACTCCATCCGGCCGGGCAGCCACGATCCGGAACAGCTCGCCTATATGACCCACGCCCGGCTCGCCGCCGACGCCACCGAAGTACACCGCGACCTGGCCGACCCCAGGGGCGCCCTCATCTGGAACGAGCTGGCCGAACCCATGCCGGCGGACCGTTTCACCCGAGCCACCGGCATCCGCATGGCCGTCCTGGCCGCCAGCCACCTCCAGAACCGCGAACTCGAACACGGCCTCACCGCCGCGAACACCTCGCTGCGCATCCTCACTAACGTCCACTCCACCCGCGCCCACAGCTACCTCCACGACGTGATTCGCGCCCTCACCCCCTGGAAGGGGCAGCCCGAGGTAGCCGACCTGATCCAGCGCACGCGGACCGAGCTGCCCGCCGCGGCCTGATTCCGGCGGACGACCACTGGGTGGATCACGCCGCAGGGTGGGTGTCCATGACGCTGCCACCCGCGCCCCTCCCGGGCCGGCCGACGCCCGCATCCGGCCCACGAGCGTGGCTGCCTTCCTGGCTACCTTCACAGCGCCGCACGCAGCAGAAACAGTCCCGTTTGAACGGATATGGACCAAGGTTCGGTGAGGCTATTCGATCTGCAAAAGATGCCTCCGACCTGCGATTTCGCTGGCCAGAGGCACTGAAAGGGGCAGACGAGCCGGGCCGTACGCCGGGTTCTGTGTCCCCGCCGGCCTCGCGACCGGTGGGGTGACGGCCATCCATCTAGGACCGGTGTTGCCACCGGCCTCGTGCGGTCTACCCGCGAACTCGGGCGAGCAGCCCTCGAACGTCCGCGCAGGAACACCGAAGCGCTCCCTCTTGACCTTGCTCCGGGTGGGGTTTACCTAGCCGCCTGAGTCACCTCAGGCGCTGGTGGTCTCTTACACCACCGTTTCACCCTTACCGGGGGCCGTACGGATACGGTCCCCGGCGGTCTGTTTTCTGTGGCACTGTCCCGCGGGTCACCCCGGGTGGCCGTTAGCCACCACCTTGCCCTGTGGAGCCCGGACGTTCCTCGGGGGGATCCGGGGATCCCCACGCGGCCGTCCGCCCGGCTCGTCTGCCGTGCCGTCCATGCTACCCGGCCCCGGTGGCCCGGCACGCCGACGCTTGACCTTGTCGCGGCGTCAGGGTTTCCACTGGAGCCATGAGGATCGGAGAAGTCGCCGCACTCGTGGGCATCACCCCGCGGACCGTACGCCACTACCACCATCTCGGGCTCTTCCCGGAACCCGACCGGCTGCCCAACGGCTACCGGGACTACGGGCTGCGCCACGCGGTCGTACTCGCCCGGATCCGGCGCCTGACCGAGCTGGGGCTCGGACTCGCCGAGGTGCGGGACGTGCTGGCGGACGACGCCGGGCGGGAGCTGGTGGAGGTGCTGGAGGAGCTGGACCTGGACCTGGCCCGGCAGCGGGCCGAGCTGGACCGGCGGCGGGAGCGGCTGGGCGAGCTGATCACCCGGGCCCGGGAGGGCACCCTGCCCGCCGAGGGGCCGGTGTCGCCGGAGCTGGCCGGGCTGCTGGCGGCGCTGCCGCCCACCGGGTCCCCGATGGCGGCCAAGGACCGGGACCATCTGGCGCTGCTGGACACCGTGCTGGCGCCGGAGGACCGGGGGCCGATGTACGAGGCGCTGCGGCCGATGGCCGGGGAGGGCCTGGAGTTGTACGAGGCGCTGGACGAGCTGGCGGACGCGGATCCGGACGACCCCCGGGTCGCCCCGCTCGGCGACGCGCTCGCCGCCCGGCTGCCGGACACGCTGATCGCCCTGATCGGGGACGCGCCGATGGTCGACGGCGGGGCCTTCGGGCAGGCGTTCCTGGCCGACTTCACGCCCGCCCAGGCCGCCGTCGTACGCCGGATGCTGACGGCCCTCGACACGCGCCGGGCCGAACTGGCCGCCGGGCCGGAGGCCGGGCCGGGTGGCGCGGCCGGTGACCATGAGGAGGGGACATGAACTGCCGTACGTCCGTCCGCCAGGTGATGTGGGCGCTCGTCCCCGTCGAACTGCCCCTGCTGATCGCGTCCGCCGCCGGGGTGCCCCTGCCGCGTGCGGTGGTCCTCTTCGCCCGGGTCCTGGTCGTGGCCGCCGTCGTCGTGGAGACCGTACTGCTGCTGCGCGGCTTTCTCGCGGCCCGCCGCCGGGGGCTGTCGCGGGGCGCGGCGCTGCGCGAGGCCGCGTACGGGCTGCTGCCCCGGGTCGCCGTCCGGCTGATGGCCCACGAGGTGCGGTGTCTGCGCAGTATCTGGCTCTGGGCGCGGCGGCGCGCGCACGGGGTCGGTCCCGGCGATCACGCCGCCGGGTACACCGCCGCGCAGTCCGCGATGATGTGGTCCCTGATCGGTCTCTCGGTGGTCGAGACGGTGGCTCTGGCGTTTCTGATCCCGTGGCCGGTGGTCCATCTGGTGCTGCTGGTGCTGGGGGTGTACGGCACCGTGTTCATGGTGGGGATGCAGGCGGCGTGTGTGGTACGTCCTCATGTGGCGGGCGCTGACGGGTCGCTGCGGCTGCGCTACGGCGCCCTGTTCGATCTGCGGATACCGGCCGGGGACATCGTCCGGGTCCGGATCGACCGCAGGTTCCCGCCCGGGAACCTGATCACCGCGCACGAGGACGGTTCGGTCGATCTGGCCGTGGGCGGCCAGACGAATGTCGCGGTGGACCTGGTGTCCCCGGTGACGTACGTACGTCCCCTGGGGCGGACGGGTACCGCGCGGACGATCCGGTTCCACGCGGACGATCCGCGGGCGCTGGTCGCGGCGCTCGGCGGCGGAGTACGGACGCTCTGAGGGGACCGGGGCTTCAGGCGGGGGCGAAGAGGACCCGGGCGGTGCCGGGGCGGGCCGCCGGATCCGCCCGGGTCAGCCGGACCCGCAGGGGTTCGCCGAGGGGCAGGGCACCGTCGCCGGTGACGCGGGCGACCACGGCCGGGTCGCGCAGTTGGACCGTACCGGCGGCCGGGTCGTCCTCCCGGACGTCGATCACCACACCGTCGAAGGTCTCCCCGACCCGGTCGCGCAGCAGGACCGCCTCCACGATGTCGACGCACTCCCGCTCGACCGTCGCGGCCCGGCGCGCGCCCTGCGCCATCGTCGCCGGAAGGTCGGCGAGGGCTTCCAGAATCCACTCGGGGACGCCCTGTCCCCCGCGGGCGGCGAGACAGAGTTCACCGGTGTAGCGGTCCACGAGCCTGCGCAGGGGCGCCGTGCAGTGGGTGTAGGCGTGGGCGACGGCCGCGTGGACGGTCGGATCGGGCAGTCGGCCGCCGGTGAAGACCGCGTAACCGGCGCCGCGCAGCAAGCTGGTGCATTCCATGAGGAAAGCGGCGTGGTGCGGTTCGCGGGGGTCGAGGGAGCGGATCACCTCTGCGTACGGGACGTGGTGCGGCCAGTCGACGCCGAGCGCCCGCGCGGTGAGCCGGAGCCGGGCGACGGCGCCGGAGGGGGCGGTGGGGAGCGTACGCAGGATTCCCGTACCGGATTCGATCATGATGTCGGCAGCGGCCATGCCGGTGAGCAGGGACAGTTGGGCGTTCCAGCCGTCGACGGGGAGCGGGGCCCGGTAGCCGAGCGCGTATCCGCCGTCGCGGCGGACGATCTCCTGCTCGGGTACGCCGAGGGAGACCCCGCCGCGTTCACGTTCCCGCTCCTCCCGGAGCCGGCCGACGGTCCGGAGCAGGGCGAGGGGTTCATCGGCCGTGCCGTCGTCGATCCGGCGCTGGGCGGTGGCGTAGTCGAGGCGTTCCCGGCTGCGGACGGTGGCCCGGCGGATGTCGGCGGAGACGGTACGGCCTTCGGCGTCGAGGTCGATCCGCCACAGCAGGGCGGGGCGGGGGCCGTCGGGCAGCAGACTGGCGGCCCCGGCGGAGAGTACGGGCGGGTGCAGGGGCACCGACTCGTCGGGGAAGTAGAGCGTCTGGACCCGGCGGTGGGCCTCGGAGTCGATCGTTCCGCCGGGGGTGACGAAGGCGGCGACATCGGCGATGGCGTAGTGGACGCGGTAGCCGCCGCCGTCCCGGCGGGCGAGATGGATCGCCTGGTCGAGGTCGGCGGCGCCGGGCGGATCGACGGTGAAGAAGGGGAGATGGGTGGCGTCGACGGGGTCGGGGCCCGGGGAGCGGGGCGCGGCGGCGGCGGCCGAATCCGCCTCGGCCAGCACCGCGGCGGGGAAGTCGTCCGGTACGCCGAGCTGCGTCCTCAGCTCGCGCAGGGCCTCGGGCAGCGCGGCGGCTTCGGCGGCGCCACCGGCGCGGATCAGGCGGCGGGGCATGCGTCGAGCGTAGGTCGGCACGGCTGCCGGCGCGCGGCGAGGCGGGCCACCGGCGCGCGGGGCATCGGCGGGCGGGGGGGGGCGGGGGGCGGGGGGGG